>PLNY01000099.1:0-1738 GCA_003141915.1 Anaerolineae bacterium
CGAAGCCGAAAGTGGAACGCGCCCAGTAGGGGCCATTCAACCCCCAGAGATTACCAACCCCGTTTCACAGCGAGGTTGGTTATTCGGATTAGCTCTTTGAACTTTGGTAGATTAAGTAGAACAGTCTAAAATTAGATAATTGGTTTTGTGTGGCATGTTGGCCGCCGACCCTGTTATGGAGTTGGCGGTTTTTCGTTTCCCGGTAAACCGGAGAAGGCAGATGAAAATGAATGTCATGTTGTATATAGGGAACCTGGCCGACTCAACCACGGAGGATGAATTGCAGACTCTGTTCGAGCAAGTCGGAGAAGTCACCACGATTCGGATTATGAAGGACCCTTCCAACGGCGTATCGAGGGGATTTGGTTTCCTGACCATGAGTGCGGAAAGTGAGGCGGATAAAGCGGTCAGCAGATTCAACTCCTACACATTCTCCGACCACAAATTGAAGGTCAGCCTGACCAAATCGAGAATACAGAGCAGCACAAGAGGCCCGATTTTTGAACCATGAAAGCCAACCCGCCTCACGGCGGGTTTTCATTTTGGAAGTTTGTATTTGTAAAGGAAAAGGATCAATGATTAATCTAATCTCAAACAAACTTATCTACCGGCCCATCAAGCAGATCTTTGATTTCATCAGCACACCGGAAAACGATTTTCAATGGCAGTACGGGATTTTGAAATCCGCCCAAATTTCCGAGAGTATCCTTGGAGTGGGAACCTTGTTTCGCAGCATCGGCCATTTCATGGGTCGTCGAATCGAAGGCACCTTCGAGATCAATGAATATGAGGCAAACAAGAAATATGGATTCAAGTCCCTCTCCGGTCCACTCCATTCACAAACCTTATATACTTTTGAAATGGCTGGCGGCGCCACAAAGATTAATGTTTCCACACAGGCCAGCGCTGCCAATCTATTCCAATCAGAGGAGGGCATCCTGGAAAAAAAGATGAAAAAACAACTTAAGGAAAACCTGACGTTGCTCAAGGACATTCTGGAACAAAATAAGCGCATTGAGGTAGAGCCAAATCCTATTCTGCAACCATCCAATGAGGAGCATCGTTCTTAGATTGACACGGCGAGATTTAATTGTGGCACTATAATTATCTACACTAATTGCGGAGGGAACATGAAAATCCTTGCCATAGAAAAAGAGATCGAGGGCGTAAAGCCTGAACAATTCACACCGCACCTTAAGGCGGAAGCCGCACAGGTTTGGAAACTGGTCCAAGACGGATTGATCCGCGAAACTTATTTCCGCACCGACCGGACGGAGGCGGTTTTGATGCTCGAATGTGCTGATCCGGGTGAGGCACTACGGGTATTGCAATCCCTGCCATTGGTTAAAGAAGGCTTGATTAGCTTCGAGGTCATTCCGTTGAAACCTTATACTGGCTTTGCCCGATTGTTTGAGAACGATGTGCGAGAATAATTTTTGACTTGACAACATTCGTAAGAATCGTAAAATAGCCGCCATCTTTAGACGTATATGAATCACTTTAACTTTTGCTCCTGTCTCAAGCGGGGCTCGTAACCACCGCCTGAGATCATTCGAAAGCAGTCAACGGCTCACTCACGGTGGACGATCCCCGCGCACCCAATTGCGCTGGCGTTTTGTCCGCCGTTTTTATCCCGCTATGTTTTGGGATGGTCTGGCCGTTGACTGCTTATTATTTAATTCCAAGATGTCATTGCAAGGAGCCGCCCGCGTTCTTGTAGGGGCGCAACGTGTTGCGC
>PLNY01000099.1:1747-3206 GCA_003141915.1 Anaerolineae bacterium
ATCATCGAATCGGACGAGGACGTATTACTGTATGCCACCGGTCACGTCCCCGGCGCGGTGCAGATCGATTGGTTCTCCACGCTCCAGCATCCGCTTCGGCGCGATTTCCTCAGCAAAGAAAAATTCGAAGAAGTCAATTCCAATCTCGGCATCGGCAATGATACGACCGTCGTCTTTTACGGCGACAAGTCCAATTGGTTCGCATGCTATGCCTTGTGGCTGTTTCAATATTACGGACATAAGAACGTGAGGATCATGAACGGCGGACGCGCCAAATGGGAACAGGAAAAACGTCCGCTCACCAAAGATGTCCCCTCCTATGCGCACACCAACTACAAAGCGAAGGAAGCGGATCCATCCATCCGCGCCTTCCGTGATGAAGTGCTGAAGCAGAGCAGTTCCAAGAAACCACTCGTGGATGTCCGCTCGCCGAAGGAATACTCCGGTGAATTGCTGTCCATGCCCAATTATCCGCAGGAAGGCGCCTCGCGTGGCGGACACATTCCGGGCGCGGTCAGCATTCCGTGGGCGCAAGCCGTCAATGAAGCCGACAGCACCTTCAAGAGCGACGAGCAGCTACGCGCCCTTTACGAAGGCAAAGGCATCAAGCCTGATGGCGAAGTCATTGCGTACTGCCGCATTGGCGAACGTTCGTCATTGACATGGTTCGTGTTGAAGTATTTGCTGGGCTATCCAAAGGTCAAGAACTATGATGGTTCCTGGACCGAATGGGGTAACCTCGTCAACGCGCCGATTGAAAAGTAAAACCTTCTATCAACACCAAGGACACGAAGAAAAAGGTTTAAANNACTTTGTGCACTTCGTGTCCTTCGTGTTAAAAAATATTGCATCTTATTATGCCTAATCTTCCTCCCAAACTACAAGAGATCGTGGACGACTTTGCCAGCATGACGCGTGAAGAAAAGGTCGAATCCCTGATTGCCTACTCCGAGTCTCTGCCGCCATTGCCCGAACGTCTCAAAGCTGAACGCGACAAAATGGATCCCGTTCCCGAATGCATGACGCCCGTGCAATTGATCGCGGAGAAACAAGCGGACAACGGCATCATCTTTCACTTCGACATTCCGCCTCAATCGCCGACCGTGCGCGGGTTGGCCGCCATCCTCGCCAACGGCCTCAACGGTTCACAGGCCGAAGAGATTTTGTCCGTCCCCGCGGATTTTTTCGCACCGATGAAACTCGAAGAAGCCATCACACAACAACGAATCAATGGCTTCATCGGAGTGCTGGCACACATGAAGCAAGCTGCGCTCAAAATGATGAGTTCAAAATGATGGAGAAGCCTTTGGTTACCGTGCCAAAGGCTTCTTTCATCATAATAATACGCGAACGTTCACCTGAATAGGGCTTGCAATGGAATTTAATCTACTCTGGTTTAGACACACCCGGTTAATTATAGATTAATGGAAGCGGACTACACTGTACACGCGTCAGTCGA
>PLNY01000212.1 GCA_003141915.1 Anaerolineae bacterium
ATTCTTCGACTTGCGGCTGGCCGTCGTAAAGATGCGCCGAATAAAACGTTGAAGCATCATGTGCAACGCGTCCCGGCGAACCGAAAGAGGAGGTCTTCGTGGATTTTCGAGGCATATTGGTTGTCTGTCATTGCGAGGAGCCACTTTGCGGCGACGAAGCAATCTTATGTTTTATAACGGGATTGCTTACTCTTCGAGTACTATGTTGCTTGGTCTCGATACGCCCTTCGGCATGGCTTCGCCAGTCAGGGCTACTCGACCATCGCTCGCAATGACATCCCTGTTATTTCTTCAACCCTTTAAGTTCATACACTTCCGCGGCCTGCTCGCGTCCCTTGACCGTGATCGGTTCAAACTGAGTGGCGATCACATGACCGGCGATGATCTCATACGTTGTCTTCTCGATCAAAATCTGTCCGCTCTTTGCAGAGGCCTGCAAACGTTGCGCAAGGTTGACCGTGTCGCCAATCGCGGTGTAATTGAAAAGCTCGGTTGTGCCCACGTTGCCGATGACAGCGGGGCCGGTTGTGATTCCAATGCGGAACATCATGTGCTGTTCGGGATCATCCAATGAACGATGGATTTCTTTCGAGCGCAGGATGATGTTCAACGCGGCGCGTGCGGCGCGCAGGGCATGATCGGGCTGCGGGTCGGGACTGTTCCAGATTGCCATCACCGCATCGCCCATGAATTTATCGAGAGTCCCTTCTTCCTCCAAAATGGCGTGCGCGGCCAGCGAAAGATATTGATTGAGCAGGCTAAAGACCGCTTCAGGATTATGCTTTTCGCTAAAAGATGTAAAGCCGGATAAATCCGCAAACAACGCTGTGACAATTTGCTTGGCGCCATCCAATTGAAGATTATCGGGATTGGCCAGCAGCCGGTCGCGGACACGCGGCGCGACCACATGGCCGAACGTTTTGCGGATCAGTTCGCGCTCGGCTTCGAGTTTATGGCGCTCGGTCAGGTCCTCGAAGACGAGCGTCGCGCCTTTCGTACCAAGATAGGCATCGCGTAGTGGCGAGACCGAAAGACGCAGATACAAATCGCCTCGCTCCGGGACCTGGTTATTGAGTTCCGTACCGACTACACTCTCGCCGCCTTTTAGCGTATTGCTTGCGGCATGAGTCAAATCAGCGCCGAAACCTGGCACGGCTTTTGCTAAAGATTTGCCAATTACTTTACTGACATCTACACCTAAAATATTTTCAGCGGCGCGGTTGAGAAGCGTGATGCACCAATCCAGATCGGTCGTAATGATTCCGGTCGCAATGGATGCGAAAATATTATCCATTAGATTCTTCATCTCCATCGTCTGGTCGAGATTATGGCGCAGGTTGGCAAAGAGACGCGCGTTTTCGAGCGCCAGCGTGGATTGCGCCGCAACGGCGGCGAGAAAATCCAGGTCATCGCTGGTATACAGATCGCCGGATTTGCGCGGACCCAGCATCATAAAGCCGATCAATTTGCCTTCATAATGAAGAGGCGCAAAAGTGAATCCCCTTAAACGGCGGTACGCATCGGCAGAATCCTGCAGAGGCGCCGGCAAGGGCCCATCGGTCGGAAACCAGATCGGGGTCCGCGCAGAGGCGATTAATTGAATCAACGGATCTTCAATTTGATAAGACGGCGCGGAATCTTCGCGCGTGGCGTGTGGGAAGTATTCTCCCAAGTCATCGTTATAAAGGTAGATCAGGAATCTTTCCGGCGCCAGGGCCTGCATCAACTGATCTTCGAGGGTATGAAGCGTTTGGTTTAGGTCTGGCGTAACCGCAAGATTGTGCGAGAGGCTGGTCAGCGCGCGGCGGTAATCGGCGGGCGCGCGATAGAAAAGACGGTCGATGCCCCGTTGGATGAGGCCGCGCAACGGGTTGAGGATGATGACCAGCGCCAGCAAATAAGCCGCAATAATCAATGGGTCGTTGGCATGGATAACCCGCTGAAACGATAATGAAAAGAGCGTGATCAGCGTATAGAACGCGGCAAGCGCCACGCCGAGCGTGAGCAGGTGTGTGAGCGCGCGCGAGAAGAAGCGGTCGACATCGAGCAGGCGATAGCGGAGGATGGCATAGGTAATGGAAAGCGGGAAGAGAATCAGCGCCGGGAAAATCAGCCAGGCGTAAAATTGCGTGAACAGGCCAAACGCGAGAGGCGTAATATAGTAAAGCGCTGGAATGAAGGCGATGATCGCGCCAAAAATAATGACGCGGCTCTGCTGGCGGACATTCGAAAGATTACTGCGAAACACGCGATAGGTCAACATGCCCAGAAACAACATGAACCCCAGAGTAATGAAGAGATAACCCCACTGCCAGGTGTTGATGTAGAAATAAGGATCGGACGGTCGGAGGATCGCAAGCGTCATCGGCACGGCGAGCAGGATGAACAGAATCCATCCCAGCCAGCGCAGGCCCGGCCTTTGCAGAACAAAACGCATCGGCTGGGGAAAAACAAAGGAAAGATGCACCAGACTTGCCCCCATCACGCCGAGGCTCAATGCCCAAAGTAAAACCGCATGCCGCGTGGTATCCATATCGAGGAACGTGGATGTCCCCACGCTTAATGCAGCCGTAAAAGCCAGCAAGGCGCGGCTGGCGCGCAGATCGCGGCGAAGGCTGTAAGTCCAAAGCCCGATGCCGATGAAAGCCAGGCTGACGAGGTAAGGCACGATGAAGGATGAAAATAAATCGCCCAGCGGAGGATGAGCCAGCGGCGTAATCGTCAGGTTAAAGATTCCGCCTGCCCGGCGCGCAAAGGAAGCCTGAACCGGTTGCGTGCCATTGTTCTGAAGAAATGTCATCAACTCTGATGCATTGTTGATCGGCTGTTCATCCAAAGTCAGCAGGCGATCTGCAAAGATCACGCCGTTGCTGCGCGCAGGCCAGCCTGGAGAACTAAGCTGGCTGACTACGTTATTCGGTTCGAGCAACATGCCGAGAAACGGCGTGCGATACCATTCAGCCGCCCAGAACGGAGATAACACAAGCATCAGCACCGCGATACCCGCCGCGCAGAGCGGCAGGACGTGATTAAACCAACTGCGTTCGGATGGGGAAGACATCTTTCATGAATTATAATCTACGCATGGCTTTTTACACGCAAAAAGGCGATGATGGAACGACGGGACTTTTGGGCGAAGGATGTGTCTCAAGGTTTCACTTGCTGATCGAGGCACTGGGAACATCGGACAAATCCGACGCAAGACTGGCAAAGAAATAGAAAAATCTTATCCTGCCGTACAACATGGAGAACTGATGACTGGCACATTGATCAATGTTGCAACTATCCTCGTCGGTGGGGCGCTCGGTTTGATCTTCGGTGCGCGCGTGCCGGAACGACTCAAGGCCACTATCATTTCAGGTATGGGACTCTTCACGGGTGCGATTGGCATGCAAATGTTTCTCAAGACCGAGAATTCGCTGGTCGTATTGGGTGCGTTGCTGATCGGCGCGCTGCTCGGCGAATGGTGGAAGATCGAAGATCGGCTGCAATCGCTGGGACAAATTCTGGAAGCGCGCTTCGCAAGAGGCACCGTTGACACGGACGGTGAAGTCACATCCAATACATTCGTGCGAGGATTTTTAACAGCCTCATTATTATTTTGCGTTGGTCCGCTGGCCATCCTCGGTTCGATTCAGGATGGCTTGACCGGCAACTATAATTTGCTGGCGGTCAAATCCGTGCTCGATGGATTCGCATCGCTGGCATTTGCGTCCACGCTGGGGGTGGGCGTGATGTTCTCCTCGCTGATGATTCTGGTTTATCAGGGAGGCATCAGCTTGCTTGCCGCTCAATTGAACGCAATCGCCACCCAGTCCATGATGAACGAGATGACCGCCGCGGGCGGCGTGATTCTAATTGCTCTGGCAGTCAGCAGTTTGTTGGAGATCAAAAAAATCCGCGCTGGGAATTTCCTGCCCGCGCTCGTCATCGCCCCGCTGATCGTGTGGGTCCTTTCGCTCTTCGGGCATTAAACAAAATTGGGCGGCAGAACAATCTGCCGCCCAATTTTGTTTAAT
>PLNY01000290.1 GCA_003141915.1 Anaerolineae bacterium
CCGCCCTGGTGGTGATCGCGGGGATTGCCCTGATTTATGAACGGATCAAACCTCCCTCGTATTACGGATCAGTGATCGATCCGCCCAAAGTGATGCCGGGGTTCACTCTTCAGTCTGTTAATGGTCCCGTGAGTTTGGATAGCTTTCGCGGAAAATATGTATTGCTTTATTTTGGATATACCTCTTGTCCTGATATTTGTCCCATCACGCTTGCCACTCTCACACAAGCACTGGCAAAATTAGGAAATAAAAAGGCTGCGGATTTTCAGGTAATTTTTGTTTCCGTAGATTACAAACGCGATACTCCCGATGTCAGCAATGCATTTGTCAAGAAATTCAATACGAGTTTTATCGGCTTGAGCGGAACCGAAGATCAAATCAATCAGGTAACGAAGGAATACGGCATCTACTATAAACTCAATCCCCCCGATCCAGCCACAGGATATTACTCAGTAGATCATACTGCCCTCGTTATGGTGTTGGACTCAAAGGATGAATTGGTTCTTATCTGGCCCTACAACACGGAGCCGGATCAAGAGACTTCCGATATGGCAGCCTTGCTCAGCCGATAGTCATCAATATGGAATTGAATAAAGTGGGAATTCATAACGCGATCATCGTCACGGTGTTGCCATGTTATTGGATGAACTGACACAGGCTATTTAACGGCTTACCCCGCGATCGCGCGCGGGGTAGCCAAGGACCAACTTAGAGGGAGGAGAGAGAGTTTGTCAAGCAGGTTTCGAAAAACCTGCTATGATCACAAAGGTTGACGATCAGGATTTTTACCGGACCAAATGCATCCGGGGATATCCATCTGATTGCATACATTGGCGTAGGAGCAACGATGAGCCTTGATGTGCGCTGGCTGATCCGGCAGAAATTCGGCGGGGTAGATTACTTCATCTTCCAGCGTAACCTCACGTCCGACCAATTCGCAATGTTTAATCTTTTCTACCTTCCAAGTCTGATGAGCCATTTTTGCTCCTAACAATAATATATTGTGAGTGTACGAGATGTCAGGCGTGACTGCCAGTGACACGCGTCACATCTGCCCGTGACAAATGACCATATTTTGAGACCAAAAAGGCCGGATCTATATCTGACATTTTCGATCATTTGCTGAGACGATAGATCGTCCCGCGTCGGTCGGCGAAATAAATCTCACCGGATGGATCCTGTCCGAACGTTGTGATGTTGGCTCCCGTCTCGAACAGGACCTGAGATTGCCAGCCGTTATTCGAGCGGATCAACCCCCAGATTTTTCCACTGCAATCATCACCATAAAAATAAATGCCTTGCCATTCAGGCATTGCGCCGCGGTAAACATATCCGCCGATAATGGCGCAACCGCCAACGGCATGACTGTATTCCACAACTGGAAATGTAAAGTTGACACCCGCTGGCGGCTGGCCCACATACGGATGCATTCCCTCATAATAACTCCAGCCGAAGTTCAAACCTCCTGCATTCGCTGGAACGACGTCTACTTCCTCCCACAAATCCTGACCTACATCCGCGATGTAAAGATTGCCGCTGGGTTTATCGAATGAAAATCGCCAGGGATTGCGTAAGCCATATTCCCAAATTTCCGGTTTGCCGCCGCCGTTGGCAAAGGGATTATTAGATGGAATTGCATACGGGTCGCCATGATCCACATCAATTCGTAAAATCTTCCCAAGTAAGACGTTTATATTCTGACCGTTTCGATTTGGATCGCCTTCTGAGCCGCCGTCGCCGAGCCCTATGTAAAGATAGCTGTCCGGCCCGAAGGCCATCATACCCCCGTTGTGATTGGGGAATGGTTGTTGGATGTGAAGCAAATCTTTTTCGCTGGCAGGATCAGCAACGTTACCATTGGCGGTGAAACGCGCAATCACAGTGTTCCCATTTAAATCTATAAAGTTGACATAGAAATATGGATTCTGTTTGAAATTCGGATGAAACGCCAGGCCCAATAAGCCCTGCTCGTTGCCTTGACTATTCACTTTTGAGATAATATCGAGAAAGGGCGGATCAAGCATCTGTCCGTTTTCGATGATGCGGATTCGTCCATCTTGCTCGATCACGAACATGCGTCCCGAGCCGTCGTCGGGAAATTGAATATCCACCGGCGAGGCCATGCCTGAAATGATGGGAGTCCAATGATAAGCGGATGGGTTGGGAAATATTTTTGCGTTCGGCGATACAGATGTGGCAGGGATATTCGTCGCGGTTGGCGGATTGCCGATATTCGTTGGAAGCGGCGCGGTTGTTTCTATAACGGAGGCAGTTGTCGGCGGCGGAGAAAGCCCCAAAGGGGCGCTTTGCGAAGGCGTGCTCACGGATCCGCAAGCCACAATAAGAATCGTCACCAATAAAATGAATCCGACTCGATGTTTACGTTTAATGATCATGTTCGCTTCTTTTGAACCAATTATACTCGCGCCTGTTCGATGGAGTAAAATGAACGAATGCAATATTTGATTGATGGCCATAACCTGATTCCCAAACTTGGCCTGCGGCTGGATTCGCCCGATGATGAAATGGAACTTGTCGGCATCTTGCAGGAATTCTGCCGCCTGCAGCGGCGCGAGGTCGAAGTCTATTTCGACGGCGCGCCAGTGGGTCAGGCATCTATAAAAAAATTTGGAATCGTGACTGCACATTTCGTTCGTCTTGGAACGACAGCGGATTCCGCCATCAAAATCAGGCTGGAGAAATTGGGCCGCGCCGCGCGCAATTGGATTGTGGTCAGTTCCGATCGTGAGGTTCAGTCTTCAGCGCGCACGGTTCAAGCCGATGTGATCTCATCCGATAAATTTGCAGAATTGCTCAAGAAGTCGCGTCCACATAAATCAAAATCAAACACGGAAAATACATTATCTTCGGAAGAAGTGGAGGAGTGGTTGAAAGTCTTTGGCGGAAAATCGTGAAAAATTGGACAATTAAAATCCAAATTCTAATCCCCATTTAATGTCGAATGAGTGATTCAGTTGTATATTAGCTTTACGACACCTGCCCTCCCTCTTATTGGTATAAATAAGGTGTCAACCACCGATAATCTTTTAGCATGTCCCCCCCATGCTGATTGACCGGTGGTCCCCCTCAAGATTGTCAGGCGCATCATTGATGCGCCTGACAATCGTTTAAGCATATAATCCATTGCGATGACAACTGCTTATTCATTTGTTCCATCTCCTTCGCACTTTTATCCCGATCACCCCGAACATCCCAGCCGCTTTGATTTATTGACGCCGCGGCTTGATTCCTTTGGCGCACAAAAACTGGATGCGAAGCCAGCCACGCGTGATGAAGTTGTGTGCGTGCATCATCCTGCTTTGATTCATTCATTGGAAGATATTTGCAAGCAAGCTCCTGCCATCATTGATTTTGCCCCGACGTTTGTGACTCAAACTTCCTTCGATGACGCCCTTCTCGCCTCGGGCGGGATGTTGAGTTGCATGCGCGCGGTCTTGAGCGGATCGGCCCGAAATGCTTTTGCCATTATCCGGCCGCCGGGACATCATGCCGAACCGGATCGTTCAATGGGATTTTGCATCCTCAATAATATTGCGATTGCGGCGCGTGACGCGCTGGCAAATGGAATTAAGCGCGTTGCCATCGTGGATTACGATGCCCATCATGGCAACGGGACTCAAGCCGCGTTCGTGGACGATGAGCGCGTGGCGTATTGTTCGACACATCAATGGGGGATTTATCCCGGCACGGGCTGGTATGAAGACGCGCCGCACGCCGGGAAGAGAATCGTCAATGTGCCGCTGCCTGCCGGTTCGGGCGATCAAACCTACGAACGAATTGCCGATGAAATCTTTGTGCCATTCATCCAGTCCTTTAAGCCGGAAATGATTTTCGTTTCTGCCGGTTTCGACGCGCATTGGAATGATCCCATCACTTCGCTTGGATTATCAACAGCAGGCTTTTATATGCTCTCGAAGAAATTGGTTGGCTTGGCCGAAGAACATTGCAACGGCAAAATTGTCTTTGTACTCGAAGGCGGATATGATCCAGTGAATGTTGTCAACGGCGCGGCGGCAGTCTTTACCGCGTTAATGAATAAATCTTTTATTGATCCCGGGGACGCTTCGCCGCGTAAAGAAACGGACGCGGGCGAGATGATCGAGAAGGTTCACGGGTGGCATAGGTTTTAAGACGATTTGGTTACTGCAAGAACTCGTGAGGCGTTTTGTTTGTGACGTATAATTTAGAAAATTCATCTCGCGGAAAATCTGGTTACGTCATTATTATTAGATCAAGGAGGAAGATATGACTTTACCATCTATACTTGCAATAGCGGGTTGCATTGCGCTTGTTATAAGTTTATTGGGCGGAGGTATTGAAGCCATAAAAGTTATAATCCCCAAAATTTCGTTTTGGTCCAGAGTCTCTTTGGGCTTGCTCGGTTGTGTTCTTGTTGGGATATCTATTTGGTTGTATGCTGTGACTTCAA
>PLNY01000020.1 GCA_003141915.1 Anaerolineae bacterium
GTACCCCACCTCGTATCGAATTTTGCAACCACCGCAGCAGGGATAATGGAAACTTCCGACGACCTGAAAAAGTTCGGCGATTTTGCTGGCGTGAAAATTGGCGTCGTAACCGGCGATAACGACTTCTTTTTATTAAGCGAACAACAACGCTTTTTAGCCCGGTTGAGCACGCGCCACTTTCAGCGAATCGTCAGCAAATTTGCCGACCTTGGAGAAGGATTCGAGTTCACCGGAGAAAGGGACGAACGTTCCCCGGAGCTCAGGTTGGAACGGTCATGGCTGCTTTGCCCAAATCCACGCAGTGGAGACAGCCGGCTCGCCAAATACTTACAGAAATATTCCCCTGAAAAAATCACCACGAATAAAACAATGGGTAAACGAGCACATTGGCAAGCCCCGGAACTCGGTGCTGTACCAGATGCATTTTTTCAATACATGGGAAAATATGGCCCCAAAATCGTTCTCAACGAAGCTGGGCATTACTGTACAAACACGATCCACAGAATCTTTTTCGCTAAACGTCTTTCTAGGGCAAAACGACGAGCTATTTGTCTCTCGCTCCACTCCACCTACAGTCAACTCTCTGCCGAATTTGAGGGACGCCAGTACGGTTCTGGAGTGTTCAAACTAGAACCGTCCGAAACAAGACGTTTGAAGTTTGCCTTTAATGAATCTTTGATTGAAGCATTATCAAGCGCTTGGCCGAAACTAAAAAAAGATGCTGTAGAACTTGGCTGGGAAAGTGTTGTTCCTAAGATTGACGCTATCATCGTAACTCACTGTCCAATTTTGGCCAAATCCCTTCCGGTTGAGAAAGTGAGTTCGCTGCTCATCAAGGTTCGCCAACGTCGAAACAGCATTCACATTGGGGTTGGAACGTAAAGCGCATTGAATAGCCCCTTCTGGGGATCGTATTTCATCAGCCGTGAGCCGTCTTCAAAGAACGGGCTCAGAACCGCGCCTTCGGCATCCTTGATCAACTTATTCCACCAAGGGTTCTTGAGGAACTCTGACATGAGCGCGTCACCTTGATATTCCAGAAATGCCCAGTGCCACAATAACGCGGTACAAATGGGCAGAGCTGGCAAACGTGGCTTGTTAACATCCTTGTTCCACCAGATTTTCGGATATCTTTTCAGCAGCGAATNNACTTCTCCGTTGCCTCTGGATGAAAATCAAAATCAGCGTGATACTTTGCAAGGAGGGAATCAGCATCGGCCAAACATAGAAAATGTGTTGCCTCCGCATGAGAGTTGTGTTGCGGAGGCTTAAGGAGAGTGCCAAGCATAATAGTATGCTCTGCTTTCGTGTGGGGATCAGCCACTGAAAATTCAACCAAGACATCCAAGGGGCGCCCCCCGTCTTGAAGGAAGCCCGTAACATCGCTTAAGGCCTTTTGAAGGCTCGGATTACTTGGGATGTTATTTCTTGCCGCAATCAAACCTCTAAAAAATGCGGACTCCGCATCGACCACCTTTCCGTAATCTCGTGTTTCGGCGAAATAATGCCTGTCGACTCTCGACGGTTTATGTTTCTTACTGCTCATTTTTGTTTGCCAGGGCCAAAGATTCTCCGTGCTTCGAATCCAAATGGCGGATTCGCGTCCCTGTCATCAACGTAGGTATCCTTGAAAAGCGCCTGAACACGGTCGTCTTCCTCGCGTTGGTCATCTCTGTAGGCTACGCAGTCCGGAATTTCATCAGCGGTCTTGTGTGCGTGGGCGCGTGACAACAGTCCATTCCGTTCGGTCTTGCTGACTCTTGCCGCTATCAGCAATTCTTCACGCGCATTAGAAACTGGCCCAACAACTGGACGGCCGATTATGTACTCGAAAATGCTCCGAATTGCAGCTACCCACCAACGGGGTCTTCCATCCGAGGCAAATGCACCTTGGTAGCGCGCCGCATCAAACTTCGATTTAACTCGCTGAAGTCCATTGAGATTTAGCCCTAGGTTGGTAGCCAACCCCAATTCGTCGAACAAAAACCCAGGGCGTCCCTGCAATTCGTGCCAAATCCAGCGACCCGCAGCATGCGGAGTCTCCTTGTCCCACGGTCCGCGGAATGATGAGGGTATCGCGCTATGAAGTAAATCCATGACTTCCGCGGGAGGCGTAAGCAATTTCACCATGAGTTCGGTACCCGACGGTTGTTTGCCTTGAGTTTTAAACGCGCGATAGGCATCACGGTAGCCATTTAAAAGCGCTTTCAGGTTATCGATTTCTGGATTAGCGTCTGTCAGTTTGTTTCTCGGGAAAAATGCGAGGAAATTTTCCAATTGAAATTTTGGAATTTTTCCCTCGGCACAATGACTAATACCAATTACTGGGACGGAAGAGTGCTTTGCCCGGATCTCCGCTGCCCATGTCGTGCCAAATGCTAATTGCATTTTTTCTCCCAGACCGGTCAGTTGGTAGTCCATGATTACCCCACGAGTGTTTTTGGGATTCATCTTGGAAAGAAGTTCCTCAAACACGGCTCGATCACTGATTGGCTCACCTGGACAAAGTGTGACACCTAATTCCTTTTCGAGTTGTCGTTTTACTGCTCCGCTAGGCAGCTTTCGTTTATCACGCGAGTCGTCTATCCAATAAAGTATTTTCATGTAGGAGTTGGAAGTTCAAGATGCAGGCACGTCGCCCAGCCTTCGGTTGGTTCAGTGAATTCGATAGATCCTTTTCTATTCTCCAGAATACCTCGAACAATCGAGAGGCCCAATCCCGAACCCTGTCCCAACAACTGACGGTCTTCAGCGGCGAGGCGTTCCTCAAGGGCGTCGTAAAGTTGCGACGAAGGATCAGAAACCAGAGGTGTAAATACTGTATTACGATCCTCGGAACTGAGGCCTATTCCGTTGTCCTTAACATCAAGGCAAACTTTTTTCCCGGCGGTGTAAGCGTGGAGTTCGATTAGCCCTTTGGGTGCACCTCCGGCAATCACGGCCTTAATGGCATTGGAAAGTATATTCAGAAGAATCGCTGCCAATTCGCCTTTGAGCATTGGGCCTACGAGTAAACCTTCATCAATTCTTGGGTTGATTTCCACATGGTACGCCTTGGCAACTCGCTGGAATCGAGCGATGGCTCGTTCAGTTTGTCGGGCGAGGTCAAGCCTACCTGCCACCGCTTTTCGGTCCAAAACGCCCATGTCCTGCGTGAGGTCTCCAAGAGCATCCAAACTTTCTTTAGCAGCATCTACGGATGCCAAAACTTCCTCGCAACGTGACTTAATCGTTCCCTTAAGGTCTTTTACAGCCTCGCTCAAATCGGCGCTCAGAGTAGTCAATGTTTGAGCCAGATATTTGACCTCATGATGGTAGAGGAGACTGAGCGTAGCGGCAGACGCGACCAACTGAAAACGCAGCAGGTCAGCTCGGCTAATCCTAATTTCCGACTCCAACAAGGAGGCGGCAGACGCCAGGTTATCTACCTCGTCCTCAGTAATGGCAGAAGAATCTTTGCGCAACTGAGTGATACCCTGACGGATAATTCTTAAGGCGACTTCTGATTGCTCAGCTGGTGCAATAGGCTTACCACCTGTTCCTCGTTCCAACTGCTTACGAAGCCTCTCGACTCTCTCTCTTTCTCGCTCCTTGACGGCGAAATCACGCCAAATCATAGCCCAATCAATTGCAAATCGTGCAAATTGCCTTAGTTCTTTAAAAGTCGTGTTCTCGATGAAACCCTGCCGATCCGCCTTGGGTTCTAGTCCCTTCTGATTTTCTCCTACTACCACCGCGCCAAGATAAGCTTTGTGTGAAAGCATATTTAGCAAAACGCGACCTGTATCCAGTGGTGTTCGAGCCTTTATTGTATTTGCAAAATCAATCAGGTCTTCTTCCGCGGGTTTCCCTAAGCGACGAGCTCGATCTTTTTCAATTCCGAGCCAATCATCACCAGGGTCGCCATAAGGAAACATTCTTGTTTCGCGGTGGCGCAACTGGACACCACCCCAATCGTTAAGAATTGCGTTTAGCTTGCCGATTGGTATTAACTTTTCGTCTCGATTCCAGCCCGGTTCTTCAACAAATATAGCCAGTTTCAGTGAAACGTCTTGAAGATTCGAGAATTTGAGATTGCTAGTATATTCGCGCTTCCCGACTGGTGAGGCAGCATCCAATTCGCACTTAATCTTTCCGCCTTTTACGATATATGCTTGCAGAAACGCCCATCCTGCCTTCATCAATCGCTCGCGGATATCGACAGCCAACCCCACGTCTTTGTCCTCGACGAAGAAGCCTGCCATAGCCGAGCCATACTCGAGGTTCGGTGCGTTGAGTATTACTCGAAAACCTGGATCGGTTTTAAACCCATGCCTCCGAGTTCCTCTGTTTGCTGCCAAAGTTGCAAGCTGTCGCAGGAGATAAGCATAGCTGCGTTGGTCTTCGAGCGAATGCCATTCAACACGACGGTGGCCAGACATGATGAGTCTTAGCCCAGTCTGATCACCGGACTTGGTTGCGGAAGTGCCTTCCACTGGTACCTGAGTGACGTCCCCGCCAGGCATAAACTTGGCCCAGTTAATTTCCAGAGTGTTAAATTGCAACCCTTGGCCGAATTTTGCTATTGACTCCAGTTTGACACACGTCCCCAATCGCCTGACACAAAACCTTCCAATTCCTTTGCTTCCTGTGAGTGGACGTCCAAATCGATTTGAATGTTGCTCGGCATCTTTGTGAGTATTACCGATCTTCATCCAGAATTCCTTGATCTGTTTTAAAGTCATGCCACACCCGTTGTCCCGCACCTCAATTTCGGGGCCTCCGTTTTCGTCTTCACGAATGGTCACATGAACCTCAGTGGCATCTGCGTCATACGAATTCTTCACGAGTTCCGCGAGAGCTACGTGTGGCGTCGTGACGAGGCGTTCACCGAGTTCTCGAAGCAGAGCGCTATCAACTGAAAAATATTCGGAGAATTTAGCCATAGTATCGTTTTAGCGCACCGAAGTTGTAACGCATCTTAAAACGATGATTGCGTTTTGCAACTGGAAAAACCCTGCAAAAGACCGCATCTCATATGGCATCTGCACGGGCTGTTCAATATTTCGTTGATTTTCCTACGGATGATAATTGTCGGCCAATGCCTTTTGAATGTGCTGGATGGCGGTGTTTTTGCGCCAGCGGAATTGATTAGCGAAGGCCTGCCGGTCAGCCGGGCCGTTGGCGGTCCCGCGATACAGCTTGTGGCCGGCGCTGATGTTTTGGTCATCCACGGCAATTTCGTTGTGATGCGGCAATGCTCCGCGCGTGTTGTAATCCGCCGCCTGTGCCAAGGCCATCGGCAGGCTGGTAAATCCTT
>PLNY01000119.1 GCA_003141915.1 Anaerolineae bacterium
GAGCATTTGCGTGATGCACTGAATGCCAACCTGCCGGTTGATATGGCCGTGAAGATTGTCGAAGTTGCGGACACAAAATTCCATCCGCGTTTCGACGCTGTATCACGCCTTTATCGCTACCGCCTGTTTTGCCAGCATGTTCGCGATCCGTTGCGTGAGAAGACGGCATGGCGTGTGTGGCCCGCATTCGATGAAGACATGCTCGTTGATGTTGCGAAAGTTTTTTTAGGCCGGCATGATTTTTCGGCCTTTGGCTCGCCCTCAAGCGAACAAAGCTCCACGGTTCGCACAGTGACGTTATCGGAGTGGACGAGATCGAATGGCGAGTGGCAGTATGAGGTCCGGGCGGACGCGTTCCTGTATCGAATGGTTCGGCGGTTGGTCTTCGTTCAAGTCGCTGTCGCGCAAGGCAAATGTTTGAAAGAAATCGTGGCTAAAGCTTTAGAGAATCCACGATATAAAAATGAAATCCCCGCGGGCCTGGCTCCCGCACACGGATTGACTCTGGTTGAAGTAACTTATTGAGTCATCCGAGCAAAGAATACGGAGATTGAAAGTGTACAAATCGTATTATCCAAAAGAGAGCGAGATTGAACGTAAATGGCTCGTGGCGGATGCCGACGGACAAAACCTGGGCCGCTTCGCGGCAAAGGTGGCGCGCGCTTTATTGGGCAAACATAAGCCGACCTTCACGCCCGGCGTGGAGATGGGTGATTATGTGGTGGTGGTCAACGCCGAGCGCGTAACTGCCACCGGCACCAAGACCAGTTTGAAGATGGACAGCAAGATGTATCATCACCATTCCGGTTTCCCTGGCGGCTTGAAGTCTGTTTCCATGCGGGAACAACTCCGCATTCATCCTGACCGCGTTTTGCGCGAAGCAGTGTGGGGCATGTTGCCGCACAACAAAATGGGTCATTCGCTGATGAAGCGCTTGAAGATTTATGCCGGTCCGGACCATCCGCATGCTTTGCAAAAACCGAAAGTGTTGAAGTAGAAAGGAAGTGGCAATTATGGCTGTTCAATATTATGAAGGTGTAGGCCGGCGCAAGGAGAGCATTGCCCGCGTCCGTTTGATGAGCGGAAGCGGCAAGTTCATGGTCAATGAAAAGGAAGCGGGCGCCTACTTTACGCGGCTCGGCGATCTCAATGATATCCTGATGGCTTTCAAAGCCTGCGGCGAGGAAGCTGGCAAATATGATGTCACTGCCACGGTGAACGGCGGCGGCGTGACCGGTCAGACCGATGCGGTCAAACTGGGGCTGGCGCGCGCACTGCTCAAGATCAACGGTGATTGGACTTCGGCCCTGCGTAAATTCAATTTACTGACACGCGACGCGCGCGTGAAAGAGCGGAAAAAACCGGGCCTCAAGAAAGCCCGCAAGGCCCCAACGTACACCAAGCGTTAGTGCCCCGTCATTGCGACCGCTGGTCGAGTAATCGAGGCCAGGGCTTCGAAGCAATCTCACGTTAACCGCGAGGTTGCCGCGCCGCTAAAAGCGCGGCCCGCAATGACGTCATAAGCATGATCAACGTAATGCGTGTTACACTTCACGCATTACGTTTTGTTTTAATTAACAGGAGACCCCATGGATTTTTCACTCGTCGAATCGGTATTCGAGACTTTACGCTTCGCGCCGCCCTCGAAGCTGACTCTGCTCGAAGCGCCGACTCTATCCTCCGCGCATGTTCCGGCTTTCGCGCCCGACTCGCCGGCATTGATCACTGATTTGGATTCGCGTGAATTGGCTTTGCAGGTGAAGAATGTTTTGCTTGCAACGTATCCGAAGGAACATGAAGTTTTTTTAGTCAATCCCAATACAAAGACGCAGAGTCCCGAAAATACCAAACAAAGCAACTTTGTGGCTCTGAGTCTTGGTGACTTCGTGGTTGATAATAGTCACGATTATTATTTACAAGCGACTTGCCTGTATCTTCCCCCATTGGACGAAGGCACATCGTTCGAATCGTTTCAGGAAATCGTCGCACATTTGCGCGCGCCGAACGGTTGTCCGTGGGATAAAGAGCAGACGCACGATTCGCTCCGCAAACATTTGCTGGAAGAATCGTATGAAGCCATCGCCGCGCTTGACTCGGGCAACTTCGATTCGATGCGCGAGGAGTTCGGCGATTTGCTTTTGCAGATCGTGCTGCATTCGCAGATCGCCAGCGAGGAAGGCGAGTTCACCGCCAATGATGTGGTCAAGGGAATTTACGATAAGATCGTCCGGCGGCATCCGCATGTGTTCGGCGATGCAAAAGTCAGCGGCGTGGACGGCGTGCTGACGAATTGGGAAAAGTTGAAGGATAAGGAACGCAAGAACAAAGGGGAAAAAGAAAAAGGAATGTTGGATGGCGTGCCGCTGGCCTTGCCTGCGTTGAGCCAGGCGCAGGAATATCAGGACCGCGCTGCACGCGTTGGATTCGATTGGCCTGTCATTGACGGCGTGCTGGACAAGCTCGCCGAAGAAATCCAGGAAGTCAAACAGGCGGAAACCGATTTTGAACTTGCCGATGAGATCGGCGATCTGCTCTTCGTGCTGGTGAATTTTGCGCGCTGGAAAAAAGTGGATGCCGAGTCCGCACTGCGCGGGACGAGCATGAAGTTCAAGAAGCGCTTTGGTTATATCGAAACGAACGCCAAGCAGCAGGGACGGAATTTATCCGATATGAAGCTGGAAGAGATGGATGCGCTGTGGGACGAGGCGAAGAAGGCCATCTAACGGTGTGCATTCTGCTGGGCGGGACGAGATGAAGCTGATTTGACGGAATTGCTTGAGCGTAGTTTACTCCTCCTTTGCGGGACGGGAACCCTGTCCGCTGCAGCGCCGTGTTGGGCGGAATTCGATACACGTTCATCTGCGGACAACGTATCAATGAACACCAACTTGGTTTTGTGTCACTGTCATTTAGCTTGGTCTTCCTGGATGCCAACCATAAGGAGCCACGCGCCCGAAATGAGGAATCCAAACAACACAATGGTTGCGACGGCTGCAATGTAAAGCCCGGCGCTGCGTCCAGAAATAAGGAAAATTGCGCCTGCGACTTCAGCAAGATAACAAATAGTGCCGCCCGCAAGTCGCGGCAGAGTCAATCCAATAGAGCTCATACCCGCTCTAATTGCCTTAATATAACCCCTGACAAAAATGACTGTCGCGATCAGCCAGAGAGCAAACCACTCTAGGCCAAGTACCACAAGCGGTTGATTTCCTATAAGCGCAAAACCGCACGCCATGAAAACGGCGGTAAAGCCCGACAACATGTTAATTGCTCGGTTCCTATGTGTTAAGTTCCGGAATATGATACCGGGATTGATCGACATCGCGACGAAAATCAAACCGGCAAGCGCAGCAGCGCCGCCACCTACCATAA
>PLNY01000306.1 GCA_003141915.1 Anaerolineae bacterium
CTGGTTGGGCTCTCGCCCTAACATTCTGGATACACTTTCTGGCCGCAGTGACTTTGGTCGGAAGTTTAGTCGCAGCTTCAATTCTTGTCCTGCCCGCCGCGCAGACTCTGGATCCGCTCGACCAATTGAATTTAATCGATAAAATCCAAAAGCGAATGGAACCGGCGGCATGGTTCAGCCTGAGTTTGCTGGTCGTGGCCGGTCTGATTCAGATGAGCGTTAATGTCCATTACAATGGCTTTCTTTCCGTAAGCAGTCAATGGACAATTGCAATCTTGGTCAAACATATTCTGGTAGTATCCTTGATCGTGGTCAGCGCGATCCAGTCTTGGGATGTTTTGCCAACCATCCGCCGCTTGTTGATGAGAAAAGATAAAGCCAGCCAGGACCAAGTGCTAAAATTACAACACCGAGAAGCCTGGCTTTTGCGCGCCAATTTGATTCTGGCGATATTGATTCTCGCCGCCACGGCGTTTATGCGGGCCGCGTAAATGATTATTACGCAACCGTGATTACTTGATTAACAGGCATTCCTGTCAAATCATAAGCCATCGCTCCCGTGATTTTCACCGGAACGATCTCGCCCACCTTTGCTTTTGACTCGACCAATACCATGCCGTCAATTTCGGGCGCGTCTCGATAGGAACGTCCTATCGAGATGCCGTTGTCATATCCTTCGACCAAAACATCCAGTGTTTTACCAACATAGGATTGATTGATTTGAAGCGAGATGGATTGTTGAAGTTCCATCAGGCGCTCGTAACGTTCCTGCTTGACTTCAGCCGGAATCGGATCACCCAGCGGCTCGGAGGTCGTCCCGGGCTCAAAGGAAAATTGAAACGTTCCGACGCGGTCGAAACGAATCTCCTTCACGAAATCCATCAGCGCCTGGAATTCTTCTTCGGTCTCACCGGGATAACCCACGATGAAGGTGGTGCGGATGGCGAGGTTAGGAATTGCAGCTCGCATCTTTGCCAACGTTTTATGCACCCAATCAATATTTGACGGACGCTTCATTCGATGCAACGTTTTTGGATGAGCATGTTGAAGCGGCATATCAAGATACGGCAAAACCTGTTTGCGCGCGGCCATGACTTCGATCAAGCGGTCGGTGACGTAGCCGGGGTACGCGTACATGATGCGGAGCCAGTCCATCTCCGGAACCATGTCCGTTAATTGCTCCAGCAGAATCGCCAACCCATCTTTCATTCCAAGATCGTGACCATAATCAGTCGTGTCCTGCGCGATGAGAATCAATTCGCGCACGCCGCGCTCGCTCAGACGCCGCGCTTCATCAATGATCGTTTCCATCGGACGACTGACCGCAGTGCCTTTGATCAGCGGAATGGCGCAGAACGCGCACGGACGACGGCATCCATCTGCAATTTTGAGATAAGCCGAGGCGCCGGCAACACTTGCTCGAACGGTATCCGCCTCGTTGGTCCCGACGGTTGCGGCCTCGGTTGGCAGATGATAAAGCGTTTCAGGATGCGGTCCCCTACGCAATTCACGCACGACCTGCACAATATCCATCCAGCGCCGCGTGCCGAGAATGCCATCAATGCCTTGAACTTGTTTTGCCACTTCCGCGCCATAACGCTGGGTCAAACATCCGGCCGCGATCAAGAGCTGACCGTTGTGTTTGCCTTCTGCCAGTTCGCGCAACACATCAATAGATTCTTGTTTCGCGGGACCGATAAAGCCGCACGTGTTGACGATCAAAACTCCCGCTCGATCGGGATTGTTGACAGCACGATACCCATCGCGCAACAATAATTGAGCCATCGAATCAGAATCGACTGTGTTTTTCGCACAACCCAAAGACACTAAATGAAAAGTTTTTAAAGTCAAGGTTATTCTCCAGTAGGTGTCGGCGCTAAAGAGGGTGTGACGGTCGGCGTGGGCGAGAAGCAAGGTGTCGCAGTGTCCGTAGGTAAAGGCGTGGCGGTCGGAGTCGCAACGCCTTGAGCCGTATAAATGTTATCCACCACCTGACCAAAGTTGCCCATCAAGCCGAGATTGCGGCCATTATACGTGATGGAAAGACCCGAGGCGCTCCCGACCAAAACCTCCACTTGATTTTTTGCTTCATACGGATACGCGGTGCCGGGCACAGCCTCGCCATCGAACTGAATTTTTCCATCCACGCTCACGCGCATATACGTGCGTTCGACCGCGGCAATATTAATTTCCACGTTGACGTTCGCAGGTAACGTGGCAGTGATGACGGTTGCCAGGGGCGTGGCGGTCGAGGGAGTATCCTGCGCAGGGATCAATGTCACTTCTTGAGATGCAGCAGGTTGTGAAGTCACGATCAAAATATTCGAGATCGCGGGAGCGGTCACTTGCGGATAGAACTGGGAACGCATCACGATCACGCGGCTCACTCCCCAAATCGTAAAAAGAATCAAGAGGATGGCCATGCCGCCGCCAATCAATAAATCGCCAGCGACGAACGCGCTCAAGGGCGGAACTTTTTCATTGACCTTGATCGGCTTGCCCCGCTTTAGTTTTTGCGGATGCCGCTCACGGTGCCGCATTTGCAAACCGTCTGCAAAGCGCAACAAAAGCGAATCAACATTGAGATCCAAAAAGCTGGCGTAGTTGGAAAAAATTCCACGCGTCTGCACCGTTGAGGGTAATTCCTCCAATGCTCCCCGCTCCAACGCACGCAGGAAAGCGGCGCGCACATGCAGATGCCGCTCCACTTCTTCAATGGTCAGGCTGAGCATTTCGCGCCGCTCCCTCAATTGTCTACCGATATCAATAAAAATTTCCTGGGATGATTTGGATAGATCCGCAGATAGAATCTGCGGATTGAATTTCGGGACATTCGATTCGGCGGCCTCTTGTTTGGCCTCGATCCCTGATTCTTTTTTCGCTTCTTCCCGGACACTGTGCCGGTTCGACGATTCTCTGAATCTTATGAACCACCTGGAAAGCGCGGCGCGCCAACCTGCGAGGCGAGCCTTCGCATCCGGTGAGGCAGATTGAACTTCATTTTCAATATTTACTTGCGGGACTTCTTCGGAAGCCGACGCTTCATCCTGCGACTCTTTGCCTGATACGGAAGTTTCGCCAACTTGCGATTCGGCTTCACGGATCGGCGGCGCGGACGAGAGGAACTCGCCTTGCGCGGCGAGGAGACGCGCTTCGGGCGAGGCTGTTTTTTCGGCGGTGTTTTCTTCTTCGAGGAGCTTACTTTCTTCGAAGGCAGTTTCACTATCTTTTTTTTTACTTGCGCCTTCCTGCCTGCGCTCGTCGTCTTAGATGGTTTTATCGTTTTAACAGTCTTTTTCTTTGTTGGCGTTCTCACCGGTTTTTTATTGGATATCTTTTTGCTTAAAGATTTTCTTGCGCGCGCGGGCTTGATAGCCAGTTCAAGCTGAGTCGGTTCGGGCGCGCTGGATTCTTCTTCAGGCGCGGCAGGCAATTCTTCATGAACATGAATGGGAACGAATACTTCGGGTTCCGGCTCCGGTGTGGATGAAACGGAAGGTTCCGGTTCAGGAGTCGCAGTTTCGGCAGAGGGATGCCGCGCAAAGCGGCCGCGCAAACCGCCAAAGAAATTTGAGCGCGGTTGGTCAGGCGCAGGCGCATTGGATTGAACAGGAACCGTTACCGGTTCCACAAGTGAATCGGCTGGCGAAGCCGGTGGTTGCGTTTCGGCTGAATGCGCCGCCGAGAATAACTCATCCAGATTCAAGCCAAGAAATTCGGCATAGATGCGCAAAAAGCCGCGCGCCTGCGGCATGGATGGAATCGCAGAAAGATCGTCATTTTCCAGCGCCTGCAGATAATGCACGCGAACGCGCGTTTGTTCGGCAACTTGATCAATGGATAAGTGCCGCGCTTCCCGCCTTTGTTTGAGTATCGATCCGATAAGTTCAGCCATGGGATTACATTCTATTTTACCGCTTCTTTTATAAATAGGTAAAGTTTCTAAAATACTGAGATTTGTATTTCAACTTTACATCATGATGCGGCATCCTTTTAACACAGCATCACCGACTCTTTATAAGCCGGTGATGGATTTCTTATTGATGACAACTCTTACTCTTTGGGCTCAGCCTCAGCAGGCTTTGTCTCCTCGACTGTCTTTCTAGCGCGCGGCGCACGCTTCGGTTTCTCATCGGTCTTCTGCGCGGCTTCCGATTCAGCCTCCGCGATTTCGCCTTCGCGGTGAACGATGACTTTGATCTCAGGCACCAGGTCAATCGTCAAACGAACATGTGCCTTGAACTCGCCCGCTTCGCGGATGGGCTGCATGTCAATCTGCTGGCGCTTGACCTCATATTTGGTTTGATCCATGATGGCTTGGGCAACATCCTGCGTAGTGATCGATCCGTACAACTTGCCTGTTTCACCGGCCTTGGCAGAAAACGTCAGCGTGATGCCATTGATATGATCGGCGAGGTCCTTTAGTTCAGAGTTCATCTCGACGCGCTTGACCTCGCCTTGTTTGCGGATTTTTTCGGCGGTCTTCATCGCGCCGGGCGTGGCTAACACAGCCATTCCGTGCATCAGCAAAAAGTTGCGGCCATAACCGTCCGCGACTTTCTTCACATCGCCGGCGCGGCCCAATTTATAAACATCCTTGATTAACAATACTTTCATTTCATTCAAGCCCTTTCTGGCAAGAGATTTTCGTTGTTGCGAAGGGTACTACGCTCAACGGGCGGTGATTGTAACAGAAGGTTGCATTCTTGCCAACCTCCGCAACAACGGGTAAGATAAAGCTTATGGATCGCTTCCCCATCAATCTGCGCCGCGTCGCCGTGTTCGCCGGGATTTTCTTCCTGATCCTGGTCATCATGGACTTCAACAATCGTTTGGATGATTTGAATCGACTCCAAAAGCACGATGGCATTCTCCAGGCCCAGGCCACTCAAGGGATGCAAACCCATGCAGCAATGGAAGCAACGGCAACATACGCCGCATCCGATCAGGCTGTGCAGGATTGGGCGCGCACCCAAGGCGGTTACGCCCAACCCGGCGATCAAATCGTGTTACCCGTCGGATCAAATAGTGGCACACCCCTTCCAACGCCCGAACCGACTCTTTCGTNNCTCCTTCGCCAACTCCCATGCCAAACTGGCAAATTTGGTGGAATCTATTCTTTGGCAATCAATAAATCCGCGCCCTTTCTGATCTCTGACCGGCTGGCGCTATTTCCAGATTCGACTCGCATTCGAAACGACTCGCTGACCATCGCGGGACATTCTCTCGCTTCCCTTACGGACGAATATGGGACTCCGTTATATATTTATGACCGCGCCACGATGGACTCGTCCGTCGCCGCGTATCGAGGCGCGTTGAAAGCGCATTATCCCGCCGCGTCCGATATCACCTACGCAGGCAAAGCTTTTCTTTGCAAAGC
>PLNY01000114.1 GCA_003141915.1 Anaerolineae bacterium
ACGTTATTTGCGCCGGCTTGTACGGTGGCATCCAACAAGTCGCCGCGCTTATCCAATTGATGTACCGTCACGTAAACAGTATTATCCACAACATACGTTGTGCTTCCGGGTTTACCGGTTTGCTGATCGTATTGCGTGTTGGGGTAGATGCTGAAGTTTGTGGTGCGGATATCTTTTGCGTCCACTCCGGAATTTTCCAATGCAGTGACTACCTGCTGGGTTTGAGTGTTATTGGCTGAAACAGCCTCGGAAGCAGTGGGTTGTTCCGTGTGCACGCCGATATTGATATATGCCACGTTTGGCGTGAGGTAAACCAACCCCGTTCCGGTCACATTCATCGTCCGTTGAGGCGGCACGGGGTTGGAAACGACCGTTGTCGCACCGCAGGCGCTCAAAGCAACCGCGGTAAGTAAAATGGCTGATATGAGAAGAAGTTTGATTCGCATGGAATTCTCCTTTTTGTTTCTTTTCAAGACGCTTGATTCATTTGAAAAGTTCCCGGGTATTTTAGACGTGACCAGAGGATATAAAGACCATAGTTTATAATGGTTAAGCAGAAAACGACCACTGTGGTCGTTTTCTGCTTTTGACAAATTAAGTTTATCTTCGCTCAGCTTGATTTCCATCATAAGATCGGGCGCTCATGCCCACTGGATGATAGGTCGGCTCAGGAGATGCGATGCTTCGAGTTGAATTAAAGGCAGGAGCAGGTTTAGGCGCGGGACGAATATAAGTCGGAGTCTGAGCGACGGTTTGAGGCCGCGCTGAAACTGCGGCAGAGGCTGGCTTGTAGTTCGACGGCTGATTTCCAGCCATGGTAAAAATGTTCTCTCCGGCAATCGAGAATGTCCCGATAATCAGGACGCGAATCAACCAGACCATCAAAGCGACAAAGACGGGTACTACTTTCGTAAGTGTGGCTTCACCGATCAAGACACTGCCTCGCGAAGTGTGATCCATGATCGCCACTGAGACTCCCCACCATGTGAGCATCGCATTGAACAACGCTGCCATCAGCCACGCGCCGAAAAGATACCAGACTTCGGTAGGTTCGTCGCGTCCGCGCTGAGGCGTGAAGATACGCGCAATACCGGCGAAATCAATGCCGCAAAAAGCAAAGGCAAGGATGGTAGCCCAAGCGATGCCCGCAAATTTTAAATTTCCAAGCAAGTCATTGAGTGCGAAGACGGTGGTCGAATAGTTGAAGACTTCAAAAGCAAGCAACGCACTGAGAAGAATGGCGCCGAATATTGCGCCGCGTCTTGACACAGTACCGCGCAGGAAAGGCACAAGGTGAATAGGGAAGGAACGGCTCATGGAAATCTCCTTTTGCTTTGTTAACAATTGGAACAAAGCTGCCTAAATATAGAACAAATATTCTAAAATGTCAAGCACGAAATCTTGAGACGCAATCCTAAGTTTCGCTTGACAATATTCAGACCCTGAATTATAGTTATCCTATAAAGTCTATAATATCAATAGACATTCTATGAGACTTTCAAAGCGTGGCGAATACGGTTTGCGGGCCATGATTATGCTGGCAACATCGGGGCCCGGCGGGCATCCTGCGGTTATCCAGATTCGAGAAATCTCAGAGCGGGAGAAGATCCCCGCCAAATTCCTCGAACAAATCCTGCTCACGCTTAAGAATGCTGGTTTGTTGCACAGCAAAATGGGCGTAGGCGGAGGATATCATCTGGCAAAGCCTGCCAGCGAGATCAGCCTCGGCCACATCATACGAATTCTCGATGGTCCATTGGCACCCGTCAAATGCGTCAGCCAGATGGCCTACGAACCGTGCGGTTGTCCGGATGAGGAAACCTGTGGCTTGCGACTGGCAATGGGCGATGTGCGTAATTCGCTTGCAAAGATTCTCGACGGCACTTCGCTGGAAGATGTCACACGCCGCGTGAGTAAAGTCCGTAAGTCGCTGAAATCCGGCTGATGTAATTGCTAGTCAACATTTTTTTGCGGCTTAAAAGTCTATTAGTACTATAGACTTTATAATACAACCTAATGTTCTGGAGGTAGAATGAAAAACATGTTCTTCAAGTTATTAAGTCTGGTTGTGGTGGGGATGCTGGCGCTTTCCGCCTGCGGAAGCCCGGCGACAGCGACGCCTGCCGTTCCTACAGCCGCCCAACCCACCGCCGCTCCCGTTGCGACTTCCACTGTCGCGGCTCCTACAGCCCAACCGCTTAGCGGAACGATTAACATTTCCGGGGCGTTTGCGCTATACCCGATGATGACCGTCTGGGCTGCTGAATACACCAAGCTGAATCCCGGCGTTCAATTCAATGTTCAAGCGGGTGGAGCCGGCAAGGGCATGACAGATACCCTGGCAGGCGCGGTGGATATCGGCATGGTCTCACGCGACATCCAGCCTGCTGAAGTGACCAAGGGCGCATATGGGGTACCCGTTGCAAAGGATGCCGTTTTCCCAGTCATCAGCGCGCAAAACCCGGTATTGGCAGATATTATGGCCAAAGGAATCAGCCAGGCCACCTTCAAGAAAATTTTCATCACGGGCGAGATCACAACCTGGGGTCAGGTGGTTGGAGATGCTAAGAATACGGATGCAATCCACGTTTACACTCGTTCAGATTCGGCGGGCGCCGCGGATGAATGGGCGCTGTTCTGCGGTGGAAAGGTTCAAGCCGATCTTCTGAAGACGGCGATCGGGGTCAATGGAGAACCGGCGCTGGTAGCCACAGTCATCAAGGATCCACTTGGAATCTCTTACAGCAACCTGAACAGTGTATTTGATGTAACCAGCGGGAATATCGTGACGGGTGCTGCTGTGCCGCCGATCGATGCGAGTGGCACTGGTCAAATCACGCCAGATGAGGTATATAAGACCACAGCGGACGCGGTCAACGCAGTCGCAGCAGGTAAATATCCCTCACCTCCGGCTCGCTTTGAGAATCTGGTGACCAAGGGCAAACCCACTGGTGTTGTTCAAGCTTTTATCGTGTGGATTCTCACGGATGGTCAAAAAGACCTTAGCCAGGCGGGGTATGTGCCCCTGACAGCGGATCAACAAACAGCCGCTCTGGCAAAGGTTAAATGAATCGACAAATTCAAACGGATGGAAATAAAGTAAATCTAGAAACAGAAGGCCGGTCAAACCGGCCTTCTGTGGTTGCCCGTAACAAGCAAAATCAATTAGCCAAACGCACATTTTTTATTATTACGTTATTGCCGATGATCCTTATTTCGGCAATTACTCTTGTGTTGGCTGTACGTTCCTGGCCCATCCTAAGCACGTATTCCTTTAAAGATTTATTCTTAGGCTCAACCTGGAGACCGGATAACGGGCTCTTTGGCTTTTGGCCTTATATTACAGGAACTTTCTGGGTGACTACTGTGGGCATCTTGCTTTCGGTTCCGCCCTGCCTGCTCACTGCTCTCTATCTATCTGAATATTCTCGTTCATTCACTCGTTCCATTGCAAAACCGATCCTTGATTTGCTGGCCGCCATTC
>PLNY01000159.1 GCA_003141915.1 Anaerolineae bacterium
AGCCCGAACGGTCTTGTTTTGAGTGCGGGCAGTTTATTGGTCTTTGCGGTGATCCTTGTCCTGTTGATGACCGGCGGCAATTTGAAATTTCCTTCGATATTGCGGCCGGTTGTGCCGACTTCGATTCCCGCGCTTCCCACTTCGACTTTGAGTCCGCCTGCCGTTTCGACGGCAACCTCTTCGCCCGAAGCGCCGCCATCACCTGAAGCATCCTCTACGCCGGTGATCGAAAAATCCACGGCCATTAACAATACGGATACACCCACCGCAGCGAACAGTACCAATACATCCACGACCACGCTGGTTCCGCTTACGCTCGCAACGACTTTGTCTCCGGCAGGTACAATAACCACCACACTCACCGTCGAGTTGACCCCGGTCTATGCGCGCATCAATGCAACGCAGGCCAATGGAGCGAATCTGCGGCAAAGCCCAGACGGCAAATTTTTGATCGAGCTGGATAACGGCGCGATCGTGGAAATCCAGTCCGATACGCAGGATGTTAATGGCGTAATATGGGCGCACGTGATTGCCATTCGAAGCAATCAACGCTATGATGGCTGGCTCCTGCAATCCGTTTTGGATATACCCACACCTGTTCCCAATGGAAGTCCATCTTCCACGCCAGCATCAACAACGCTGACTCCTGCCAGCACTGATACGCCAAGCATTACATCTACACCATAAATATAGCCCTACCCTACCCTACCCTACCTAAATTCTGCAAATTTGGGGAGGGTGTCCCGAAGGGACGGGAGGGGCAAGGAGAATACATGCCCATTCATTTTGGCACTGACGGCTGGCGCGCCGTCATTTCAGATAGTTTCACGTTCGATAATCTTCGCATTGTGGCGCAAGCCGTTGCGGACGCAGTCGCTTCGGAGGGTTGGGACAAATCTGGAAACGGCGACCTGAAACCGGATCCGACCGTTCGTGCCGCGAGCGGTGTGCAGTCGCCGCGAGACGGCAAAAAGATCGTGGTCGGATTCGATACGCGCTTTCTATCGGATCGCTTCGCGGGCGAAGTCGCGCGTGTGCTCGCCGCGAACGGATTCACCGTTCTGCTTTCGCAATCCGACGCGCCGACCCCGGCGATTTCTTTCGCGGTCAAACATCAAAGTGCGATTGCAGGCGTGATGATCACGGCTTCGCACAATGCGCCGCGTTATAACGGAGTCAAACTCAAGGGCGCGTTCGGCGGTTCAGCATTGAATGAACAATGCCGACGCGTAGAAGTGTATATCAATGATAACGAGGAACGCGCGCGCGGCCCGAACTTGATGGATTTTCAAAAGGCACGCGACGCCGGGTTGATTCAGAAGTTCAACCCGTTGCCCGCTTACTTTGACCATCTTCATACGCTCATCAACACCGAGATCATCGCTGAGAACCCACAGCGTTTTGTGGTGGATGCCATGTACGGCGCGGGACGCGGCGTGATCAAATCCTTTTTGCAGGGAACCGGCTGCGATATTGCCGAGATCCGCTCGGAGATGAATCCCGGCTTTGGCGGAATCCACCCCGAACCGATCGCGAAGAATCTCGGTGCGCTCGCTTCTGCAATCAGTTCCGGGATGGGAAACTTTGGTCTCGTCACCGACGGCGACGCGGACCGCATCGGCGCGATGGATGAGCGCGGCACGTTCGTCGATCCGCATAAGATCTTTGCCTTGTCGCTGAAATATCTGGTGGAGCAACGCGGCATGAGCGGCGCGGTCGTGCGGACAGTTTCGACGACCCGCATGATTGATCGTCTTGCGAAGAAATATGGATTGAAGTTATATGAAACGCCAGTGGGATTCAATCACATTGCGGATTACATGATGCAGGAAGACGTGTTGATCGGCGGTGAAGAATCGGGCGGCATATCGTTCAAGGGACACATCCCTGAAGGGGATGGCCCGATCATGGGATTGTTATTGGTTGAAATGATCGCAGCTTGGAAAAAGCCGCTGGGCGAATTGGTCAATGATTTGGTGGAAGAAGTTGGTCCCGCCTTTTACGAGCGCGTGGACTTGCGCTTGAGTCGTCCCGTTGCCAAAGCGGAGATGACGGAATTTCTCACCAGGCAAGCGCCGAATGAAATTGGCGGCGAGAAAGTGGATGAGGTCAGCCAGCGCGACGGCGTGAAATATATTATGGCGGATGATTCGTGGCTGCTCATCCGTCCATCGGGAACGGAGCCGGTGTTGCGCGTGTATGCTGAGGGAAGAACGCAGGAAATGGTTAAGGCATTGATAGGATATGGGAAGAAGGTCGCGGAGAGCGTGGTGTAAGCTTATAGTATTCATTAATCTTGCGCCGACTAATATTCATAATGGCGTATTAGGCGTTGACCATCTAAAAGCCGTTGGCGGCTGAAAGGCTTAATGAGCAAGACGGCATCAGTAAAAGTAATAACAAGAATCAGAGAAAGCCGCTTATCTAAAATTATAGTGGCGTTATTTGTACTAATTCTGATTGTTGGCTGTATAGCATCAGCAAAGATGCTATATGATCCTACTTGTAATATTGACTATCCGTATGATTCCGAAAATAAAGTTAGCACCCTGGTTAATTTTGTACCTGACTATTGTCCTCTTCCATCATCACTCTTAAAACCCGACTTTATGTTAACTATCACCAGAAAATATGGTTGGGATCATCATTTCTGTTTGGGAAAAGCAGAAATTCAAACTATGTTTATTAATGATGGGTATGGCTGTGGTGAATTCGGTGGGTTAATTGTTATTGGGCCAAGTTTACAAGTATTTATTAAGGACACTGACCCTTAATTTATTTACAATAATGCGCCGCCCAGCTCCAGCTCCGGCTCCAGCGAATGACCGGGCGAAACAAAAATGGGACAGCGATTACTGTCCCATTCAATTTACAATGTAACCTTTCAGGGGCTACTCACCCAAGCCAAATTGGTTTATACTGTGCCCACGACGGGGAGTCCGAGTTCCACCCCTAATACCTCTAAAACAGAAAACGGTTATTCGATACACAGGTCAGTGTAAGGCATCATATTGCCAGTGTATGGCATACACTGGCCAGTGTAAAGCATCACATCGTCAGTGTAAGGCATACACTGGTCAGTGTAAAGCATCACATCGCCAGTGTAAGGCAAAACTTCGTCATATTATCGTTGAACAGGGTCAGTGTAAGGCTTACTTATGCATGGGAATGGTATCTACGCTAGGCTACGACAGGGCGCAATCCGGCGTCCTGAAGAAAAAAGGAGCATAAAATGGCAAAAAATGAGACTGTTCGTATCCGCCCGAGCATCCTGAAAGCCGATGAGGATGCCCTCACCGCCCTGCAGGCTATGCAGGATTACAACCCAGCCAACACCGCTTTCTCCAAATCCACCGTGACCGGCTCGCTCGCTGACATGCAGGCCGCACAACAGGCCGAAGTCATCGCCCAGAACGCTCTGGACGCCGCCCGCGACGCGGCCGTCAAAGCCGAGTGGAATTTTCACGATGCCATGTTGGGCGTCAAGACGCAGGTCGTTGCCCAGTACGGGGATGATTCAGACCAGGCGCAGGCTCTGGGCTTGACGAAGAAATCCGAACGCAAAGCGCCTGTCCGCAAGGCAAAGGCCAAAGCCTGAGAGAGTGTTTTAAAACTTGTTTCTAAATGTCATTCTGAGCCGCGAAGCGGCGAAGAATCTCAAAATTTTGATGGAAAACTGGCGTGCAAAGCGAGATTCTTCACTCCCTGTGGTCGCTCAGAATGACATGACCACGGTTACTCGTGACTTTTAAAACAGTCTCTGAGGTTTGGCGCAAATCAACAGAATCAGAATGGGACAGCGAGCGCTGTCCCATTCAATTTAAAACATAGGGGCGATCCGTCATCGATACTCGAAGACTGCGAGTCGCCCCTACAAATTTGTTTATGCGGGCATGCTGACTTTTGGCAGCTCAGCCATCGCGGTCTGAACCGCCTCAGCAGGATATTCGTAATCCTCCAGCTTCCCATTCAGGAACGATTCGTAGGCGCTCAAGTCAAAGTGGCCGTGACCCGATAAGTTGAACAAGATCACGCGCTTCTCGCCTTTCTTTTTGGCGTCCAAGGCTTCATCGATTGCGGCGCGGATGGCGTGCGCCGATTCGGACGCAGGGATAATGCCTTCGGTGCGTGCAAATTGAATGGCGGCTTCGAACGTCGGCTTCTGTTTGACCGCTGTTGCATTGATCAGCCCCGCGTCAAAAAATGCGCCCAGGCTGGGAGCCATGCCGTGATAACGTAATCCGCCAGCGATACGAGATCAGGGCTCTTAACTCTCTCACTTCCACCGGAATGGCTTCTGTTCGCTCAAGGCCACGGGCGAACTCACCTGGCCTGCCACGGTCTCAGGGCGTCGATCAAGTCCGCTCGTTTCTTCAGACTTTGGTATACTGCTTTTCGGAACTCGTTGATTTTGTTTTTCTTCACACAAAAACTTTATCAGCAAGTTCCATTTCTGTTAAGGTTCCACGAACTCTAAACTCAAGCAGTAAAGAACTTATCCAAAAATTCACGGCGTAATTCGGTTTCGTTCTTGCTGGAACGATACGAATCTAAATTCTGCTCGAAAGTCTCAACCAATTTATGAATAATTGTGGGGGCGGTAGTTTGTGATGTCATTACCTGATTTTACCCGAATAAAAAAATGAGATTATTGTGCAAGGGGCTTGCCAACGGTTTGCGTTACCGGTGGGGCGGATTGGCGAGACTCGCTTATATTATTGCGCGAAACTTGGCAAATCGCACTGCGTATCTTGGGGCGAAGCCCCGTCCGGTGCACGCTGTGTTGGGCGGCATTGGCGAGGAGGCAACTTTGCCATTGCCTATGGCTTGTCCCTACCAACAAATCTACCCTTTCCTAGAAGAAACTGAATCGCCTTATTCACGTTTCTGTCTATGGATTCTTCTGTTTTCAGGAAGCCGAAATATCGGTTAATCTCTAGTTGCAAAGAAGGACGCAACGAGTCAAATATTTCTTTTGCTTGTTTATTTTCCTTTAAAGCCTTTTCAAATTTAGGATGTATTGGAAAAGCTCGTATTATTGGGTCGTAAGCAATTTCAAAATCAGCCCAATTGCCAACATCTTTTTGGGCGGCTTTTCGCATTGGCATGTTGAGATACAACCGCCAAGCACCTTTCCATTTTACAAGAGTTTGCACAAACTCATGTCCGTCAATTTTCATTTTGACGGGAATTTTTCCCTTATTTTTACTTGCCTGTTTGAAAACTTCATTCAACACGTTCTCAGGCAAGAACACAAAAGGGTTAACCCCGATTATTTCGATTTTAGCTCTGAATTTAATCATACCCATGAAATCATCTTCAAATCGCAAATGTTACACAATGTAACTTTTTCTGCCGCCCAACGGTTTGCGTTACCG
>PLNY01000332.1 GCA_003141915.1 Anaerolineae bacterium
CAGGAAAATGATTCCGAACCAGTGAAGGCGAAGGAGTAAATCGATCCCCCACACAGGCACATCCTTGCTCTGCAATGCGTCGGTAGTAAAGATCACCACCACGCACAAAAGAATAGTGGCAAAAGAACGCGCTACACGATCGCGTAAATTGAAAGATAATGAATAGAGAAATAGCGAAAAGGCCGTGATGGAAATTCCGGCTGTTAAAATTTGATTGATGACCTGTATCCCCGCCAGTAAATTGCTCATCCAACCGTTAAACATAAGGCCTTCCCAAAGCAAGACGCTCTATTTCAATGCCCTCGCAAAGAAAAGAGCCACATCTTGCGTTAAATAATAATGGTCATTATACCCGCAGAATTCATAACCATGTTTTTGCGCCAAACGGATCGCGGGTTGATTCTTGGACACCATTTCGAGGAATAACCGGCGATGACCTCGCGTCAAACTCCAATCCTGAGCGGCATTCAACAACGCGGTGGCCACGCCTCGACGCCTCCACTCGGGCGCAACGACAAGATCGGATGCCCAAGCTACGGAAGCCGGGCGGTCGGTCAGTGAAAGATAACCGATCGGTTCGCTTCCTGCCAACGCAGTGAACACCATTGATCTATGCGTCCATTCATCGGCAAGCGAGAAAGGATTATTCGGATAAGTAAGCGGGATGGGCCGCGGCAAGCGAACTTCGCGGAACATCGCGAGGATTTGGCCGCCATCCCGGCGCAATTCCAATTGCCAGACATATTCAGATGTAATGGAATGATCCATTCCCATCATGCGCGGAAGATCGCTGGCTACAGTCGGTCGGATTTGAATTTCAGGCATAATCTCCTTTTCATTCCAGAAACCAATTCAATGATTCGAAAGATAAAAATTGATTATGGGGCCGCCACGCGCAAGGGGATGATGCAGGGCGGTAAGGATTGTCCTTGCGTGTTGACAACCACCAGGCGCAATTGATAATCGCCCGGCGCGAGAGTGGTGGTATCCCATTGTCCAAGCGGACCATTGTCGACAGGCGTGCGGTTTGCGGCAATGGTAGCCCATGTATCCGTGTTGAGAGGCGCGACTTCATACTTATAAAATCCAAAATCCGGGATATCAACCGTGCCCGTCAAATCCACTGAGCCACTGATCTGGCTGCCGGTCTTGGGCGAAGTGATCATTAATTTATTGGACACGCAACCGCTGGTATTCCCGATGGTCGGAACGGGAAGAGGCGTCAACGCAATTTGAGTCGCAAGGTCAGCGGAGATCGTCCCGGTCGGCGTTGCAAGCACATCAATCGTCGGCGTGGAAATAAAAAAGGAGGCAGGCAGGCTGGGTATGAAGAAAGAGACAGTGATCAATTCTCCAAAAAAAAGGAGCAGGATCAGAATAACAAAAGCCGCCGCCTGACTCATCCGATGCAATGCAAACTCACGCTCCAGAGTGTAAACCGACTCGCGCCATTCATTCCATGTTTTCAACAGCCATCGGAACGCAAACAATCCTCCGATAGCCAGCACAATATAAATCAGCATTTCGTATGTGCTGAGGAATTGATAAATTGCGGCCATATAACGCTTCTACAACTGGCGCAGAATCCCGCGGACCAACTTCTCTATCTTTGGCGTGATGTGCTTGCCAGCCTCCATCACTTCTTCGTGTGTGGTCACCATCGAGCCATCCAGATTTGCCTTGTTGCTGATTCCAGAAAGACCAAGAACACGCATCCCGCCATGACGAGCCACAATCACTTCAGGGACAGTGGACATTCCCACCGAGTCTGCTCCGGCAAGGCGCAGGAAACGCAGATCCGCAGGCGATTCGAATGACGGGCCGCTCAATCCGGCATAGATGCCTTCCTGCAATATGATGTTTTCTTTTCTGGCAACGCTCCGCGCTAAATCACAAAGCGCCCGATCATACGCCTGACTCATATCGGGAAACCGCGGCCCAATTTTATCAAGGTTTGGACCGATCAGCGGATTTTGTCCAGCTATGCCGATCAAGTTTAAGTTGTCCGTAATCAACATTACATCGCCCGGCGTAAAAGCGGGATTTACGCCGCCAGCAGCATTGGTCACAATGAGAATTTCAATTCCAAGCCGCTGCATCACGCGCACCGGCAGAGTTACCTGCGCCATGCTGTATCCTTCATAAAAATGAATCCGCCCCTGCATGACAAATACGGCTTGTCCTTCCAACTCACCAATAACAAGACGGCCCGCGTGCCCCATCACTGTTGAAACCGGAAAATGCGGCAGATCGCCGAACGGAATGATATCGGGCTTCTCAACGGAGTCCGCCAAACCGTTCAAGCCGGAGCCGAGAACAATCGAAACGCGCGGCCGATACGAGGTCCGCGCTTGAATCGTTTTAACAACTTCATCAATTTGTTCAAGAGAAAAATGGGCTATCATTAATTAAACCTATTCAAAAGTTTATGTCTTCGGAGCAGAGCCAGGGTCCCCTTCAAAGTTCTGCGCGCTTAATGATTATATCAGAAACCACAAAGTCTCTTATCAGCGTCATAATATTTCTCCAAGTTCAAAAGGTAGAAAAAAACGGCTTATTATGCTATGCTATGGCGAATCATGACAAGCCGTTCATCTCCTGTTACGCGTTGGCTTGGGCGTTTTGTTCGTCGCAGCAAAACCCCACTCAAAGAAGACTTTCATCCTTCTGCAGCTGAAATTCAGTCGGATCAGATTGCGATATTGAGTCGACAGGTGGAAATTGACAAACGCCGGATTGCACAACTTATTCTGCTCAATGAACTAAGCCAACAGTTGGAAACAAGGCTGGATCAGCCTGTGGCAGCCCAATTGGCAGTGAACACCCTCGAGCGCGCCATTGATTGTTCTTGCGTATGCCTTCTCATCCACGAACCGGAACGACACGAGTTTGTCGCTCTTGCTTCAGCCGGGCGATTGGCGAAGATGATTCCGCCCGGATACCGGCAGAGCGTAACGCGCGGGATGATCGGGCGGGCCACCCGCTTACGAAAAACGCAAATTTCCAACGACACGCGGCTGGACCCCGATTATTTCAGCCTTGCCAGCGAAAACAGTCTATCATCTCTCGTCGTTCCCATTATTCATAACGGCTATATCGAAGGCATCATCATCATAAATTCGGAAGTCACAGAAGCGTTTCATAGTACCGATGTGGCATTAACAGAAGCAGTAGCCGGCGAATCAGAGCGCGCTTGGGAACGGTCCAGTTATCATCAAAATCTAACCGAACTCATTCAAGCCGGGATTTCCCTGTCAACCATCATCGAGCCCCGGTCAGTGGTGCAGGAAATCGCCACCGTAACGCGACAGACTTTGCGAGCGCGCTTCGTTTACGTCACACTGCTCGATCAAGCAGGAAACTTTACTCAGCGAGGATTCTCCGGTTTCGCTCCAAAATTACAACACTGCCTTGAAAAAATGCCTCTGCATAACAGCTTGATTCAAACCACCCTGAATGCCTCACAAGCGATTCGAATCCGTGATATTCGCAAATACCCTGTTGAATCGTCAGAGATCGAAATTGATCAAAGCAATTTGCGAAGCCTGCTGGCTATTCCGATTCGTCTGCATCGCTTGAGCATTGGGTCCATTCTGGCATTTGGCAAACAAGATAAAATCTTTTTCACGGAAAACGATGAATCGCTGGCGTCCCTGCTATCGTCGCAGTCAGCGGCGGCTGTCGAAAGCACCTGGCTGTATCAGGAATTGCGAAGCACGCTGACAACGACGACCCAGTTATATCAAGTCAGTTTCGAGATACTCCGAACCGAAGACTTAAGCGAGGCCGTGAAGATTATTCTCGAAACAGCGCGCAAAGCCGCAAACGCCGATTCAGGCGGCCTGGTCTTGTTCGACCGTGATAAAAAGATCGAGATGGAATTTGGGATCGATGCGAACGGCGTATATAACGGCGCTTCCCACCCGTTCAACTTAATTGAACAGGCGATGAGCAGCGGATCAAGTATCTTTTCGTCGGATCAAACGGTTACGGAAGTTTGTTTTCCCATCCAGACTCACCTTCGCAAATATGGCGGCCTTTGGCTGAGATTATCGGAAAACCCGAATTATGATTCGCGCCACACTGCGGCATTACAACAGCTTGCCAATCAAATGGAACGCGCCATCCTGTTGATTGAGTCGCGGCGGCAGGCGAAGGAAATAGAATCTGCATATCAAGAATTGGAAACGACCTATGACCGCACATTAGCGGCGCTGACATCGGCTTTGGATGCACGCGACCGGGTGACGGAGGGCCATAGCACCCGTGTTAGCCAGCTGGCCGCAATCCTTGGAAAAGAAATGGCTCTGGATGGGCACCAACTCAAAGCGCTGGAACGCGGAGCGCTCCTGCACGACATTGGCAAAATAGGCATCAGCGATATCATCCTTCACAAACCCGGCCAACTTAACGATGCGGAATGGCAAACAATGCGTTTGCATCCCGATATTGGTGCGCACATTGTGGAAGATATTCCCTTCCTGCAGGATACCCTGCCCGTCATCCGGTATCACCAGGAACGTTGGGATGGCAGTGGTTATCCAATCGGCCTGCGAGGCGAGGACATACCGCTGGCGGCGCGCATCTTTGCGGTGGTTGACGCATTCGACGCATTGACTACCAAACGTCCATATCGGGAAAAGATATCGCCCGAGAAAGCGGTTTCCTATCTGCGCGAACAAGCCGGCATCCTGTTTGACCCGGAAGTGGTGTCCGCGTTCGAAAAGATTTTTACAGAAGGACGCACTGACATTCTTGGAGAATAAAGCAACTCCAAAAATTATTCAGGATTTAGATCTTTCTCTCAGCAACAAAGAAGTCCCGCCGGATTCTTATAGCGATCAATGGAATTGAAATATAGCGTTAGAAAAAAGCTGATTTGCTTTTTATTGCAGAACATCGCGAAAGGCCGCCACAGTTTTATCAACCGCTGCATCGTCAATCCAATAATGTGTGACGAGGCGGAAACGTCGCACTCCGGATGCGCTTACCAATATTCCACGGTCTTTCAATTGATCGGTAATTTCATCAGTGGACCTCGTAACTTTAGACGCCAGATCGAAGAAGACCATATTCGTCTGCGGCGAACCATCGAGAACGATTCCTCGGTTCTCACTCAGACCTTCAGCGAGATTGCGCGCCCGCGCGTGATCCTCGCCCAAACGTTTGGTCATCTTTTCCAAAGCGATAATTCCAGCCGCCGCCAATATCCCCGCCTGACGCATCCCGCCTCCGAGCATCTTGCGCAGGCGATGGGCGCGCTTGATAAACTCCTTATCACCGCATAACACCGAGCCAACCGGCGCGCATAATCCCTTGCTCAAACAAAATGTAACCGAGTCNNGCATTGAAGATGCGCGCGCCATCGAGATGAACTTTAAGATTATGATCGTGAGCAAAGTCCGCGATGCGACGCGTGGTTTCCGGAGTCTGCACCGTGCCGCCGCAATGATTGTGCGTATTCTCGAGGCAGACGAGCCGCGTGATCGGTTCGTGTTGATCGTCGGCTCGGATCGCCGCTTCGATGTCCGAGAGAAGAAGCGACCCATCCGGCTGATTCGCCAACTGGCATGAGTGAACTCCGCCCAATACCGAAATCCCGCCCGCTTCATGCAGATA
>PLNY01000481.1 GCA_003141915.1 Anaerolineae bacterium
AGTCTTCGAACGGCGCACCGTACCCGGGTTACGTTAGGCTCCCGTGCTTGCGAGGCTAGTTCCTCATACGTAAAGCGAGAGCAACCAAAGATTCCCACACTCATTTTCCACATGGCCTCAACAATGCGTTTGAGGAAATGATGGTCAAAAATCGGCTCGTAAGTCTCCAGCCCATAATGGTTATAGAGGTGTTCCCGGTGTTCCAGCAACCATCCTTGCAATGGCACTCCCAGAACTGCCAGGTCATTACGAATCGTCTCAAGTGATTCATAGCTCTCCGACGTGTCATGCATGAGAATAGCCAGGAGTGACGAGTGCGGCCAGATTTCTGTATCGTTGGCCTTATTCTCTAAATGGAGTTCGGTATGCAGCAAGCCCATGACAACACACCAGTCAAAAAAGCCGAGTTTCCTGAATAATTGTTTGGAGTATCCTCGCGGTGACCATGTAGCAGTGACGTTATGCTCCAAGAGATGCCAGATAGCAAGATGCTGTATCTTCGATGGTTTCAGCAACCCTCCTTTTTGGAACCATTGTGTCATTTTAGCCCGAACCTTGTTAATCTCTCCATTTAAATTATCGTCTTCGCCTTCACTAAGTAAAGTCGGAATCCACTTTAGATTGACTCGGTAATCTGCTTTGTTCCGTTCCGCAAGATCGCTTTTCACGTTATTATACAGTTCTTTTAATTTCACTAGATGCTCACGGAGATTGTGTAACTTTATTTCTTTGATCAAAGCTTTCCCAAAGTCAAATCCTTTCCGGATTTTCTTGCCCTTGCCATTATCCAGATCAACGAATTCATAACTTGAGCAGTAGCGCGACTTCTTTGCTTTCCGTGTTGTTGCACCTTTCTTCTTCTTGCCATTGTTCTCTTTCCAAGGATTCATGTCCGCCAGAACGACCCTTACCATCTGGCTTTCACAATCGGCGTAAACGCCCCGTACAACCCGGCGGAACAAACCGATGGATTTAAGCTCCAGGCTGGATTTAAGATAAGGCGGCGATACCCGATTGTATGCTGTGTCCATATGATCTCCCAAGGTGAGAAGCGCCAGGAGGGATCGCTGACGAACCTCGCCATAGGGATCAATCACTACATCGTAGAGTGTGCCTGGCGTCCAGGATTCAGGGGGACTATGTCCCAAGCTGATTTGTGCAATACACCGCGCCAGTTCCAAGCTGGGAATGCCTAAATTAGCATATTTATCGACAATGATTCCTTCAGAAATTACAGCATGATCTCCTTTATGCGCACGTCCGAGGTCGTGAAACAGCACCGAAGCCAACAGAACATAGATTTCCACAGGCCGCAAATTCAAACGACCATGTGAAACCGGGAGGGCTTCAAAGCCGGCCACCACCTGGTCCAAATGATTCTCGATGTTCATCAGGTGTGGGTAGGAGTTGTACGAATCCATGGAGGGAGGAACTGCTGGAAGCCATTCCTCCAAGGCAATTTTCCAACTTCGCTCCAGTGCCGCATGCAACTCTGGTGCTGCTTCGGCCAATCGTGATCTCAGAATGCCCATAATCTTCTTTTAGGGTTCCTGTTGCGCAGGTTACGCCGATCATGCGGCGTTGCAAGAGAAAAATTTCGGGGCTGTGGCATAATCTGTGGGTGATTTTGGGCCAATTCAGGGTTTTTGCGAGTTTTTGTCCTGACGGATTTTCGGACGTCACCGGCGCACCTCTGGGCGGGGGCGGGGCGAGTCCGTTACGTGTATTTCCCGTATTTCGCGGTTATCAATTCTGACTGGCCCAGCTTATTCAGCGCATCCTGACTTGCGCCCCTCGGGGGGTGTCTTTATTTTTGAACTGGTGAATGAGAAACTATGATCACAGAACATGAACGCGTGGTATTGACGACGAGTGTCCCGGCGGAAGGGCTGGAATCCGGCGACGTGGGCACGGTGGTTCATGTTTATAGAGACGGCCTCGCATACGAAGTGGAATTCACAACGCTGGACGGAAAAACCGCCGCGGTGGCCACTCTGGATGCTGCGCAAGTCCGCCCTGTGGGCAACCGGGAAATCACCCATGCCCGGCAGTTGGCCGCCAGATAGTCCAGCTTTCAATACTTGATGGCCACGTAATGCCGCATTGGAATCCATGGCTTGATCGGCAAATTCGATGGATAAGCGTCGGCCAGGAGCATCCGGTTTAACACAATCCGCAATTGTTGAATGTTTCTTCGCACCGCTGGCGGCGGATTGAGATTGACCTTCAATACCTGACGCGTGGCCAGGCGCAACGTGACGCCACGAAACCGGTCCTCCTCATAAATCGAAGGGCCGAGGACAATCGCGTTCAACTCTTTCATGAGGAGGGGGTCAAGGCTTTTTTCATCGCCGCGCGATTGTGGAAAACCGGCAATGGCCATGCGGTTGCTTTCAGAAAACCGGCTGAGGAGAAAAGAAGAAACCAGATCGGAGGGGTTCTTCAGTCTTGCAAGGAAGGACGGCAGGTTCGTTATCTCACCCGCTGAAAACGTCGGGGCCGATTCGGATGGATTCGTTTTCTCCTGAACAAACCGTCCATAATAAACCGTTTCCCGGCCTTCATATTTGAATAGAAACGAATGGTCCGCGAAGCAATTTGGACTGGGACGGAATTCGGCCGGGACGGAGCTGATTTTTTCAGTTTTCTTAATGGCTGCTTCAAAGTCAGGATAGGCGGTGCCCGGCGCCGCATAGCTGTGTTTCATCAATCCGCTCTTGACGGTGTCATATCCGGTAACAGCGTACGAGGTGACTCCCCACATCAACAGGGTAAAATCACCGTAATCCTTGTCAGGGGAACCGCACCCGGCCAAAAGACAGCCCAATAAAACAAGAAAGATACAGTTTGTCTTCATGGGAACAATCTGACAGGAATCCGCGGCTTCCGTTAATTGATAATTTTTAGTAACTATTCAGGTGGAGGGGAAAGTTCCGTCGGCGAGACGCCGACGGGTGCGGGCGGGACGCCCGCGCTCCCCAGGAA
>PLNY01000479.1 GCA_003141915.1 Anaerolineae bacterium
AGAAAAGTCTTAAAGACCTGCAGTTAGATTACCTGGACCTTTATCTGGTTCACTGGCCGTTTCCAAATCATCATGACCCGGGTGTTGGCGTCGACTCCCGGGATCCTTATGCGGTCCCTTATATTCACGAGAACTTTATGAAGACTTGGCGCCAGATGGAAAGGTTAGTGGAGATGGGTTTGGTCCGTCACATAGGAACCTCCAACACGACAATTGCAAAATTTAAATTACTGCTTCGAGACGCAAAAATTAAACCCGCCGCGAACGAAATGGAACTGCACCCACACTTCCAACAACCTGAGCTATTTCAATTTTGCATTGATAATAAAATTGCGCCGATTGGTTTCGCGCCCATCGGTTCGCCGACCCGCCCGGATCGAGATAAAACCCCAGAGGATACCGTCGACATTGAAGATCCAGTGATCGTAAAAATCGCTAAAAGATTGAATGTTCACCCGGCGGTTATATGTGTAAAATGGGCAGTCCAGCGCGGACAGATACCCATCCCATTCTCAATTTATGGCCGCGAGTACTGGAGCAATCTAAAAGCCTCTACAACTGAGCCACTGACGGATGAAGAAATGAAGCAGCTCGCGGATGTCGATAAAAATGATCGTCTCATCAAGGGCCAGGTTTTCTTGTGGAATGGCGCCAAAGACTGGCAGGATTTATGGGACCTTGATGGGCAAATCGCATCATAAGAAAATATTGTCTGTTGTGGCTGCAAGTGAAATAAGATATAAGATATTGGAAAGATCATTTCATCAATAAATTTGAAAGGAAAATATTCAGGAGGTTTCTATGTCTTCAATTCCAACCAAAATGACCGGCGCCATTCTGCCCGGAAACAGCACTGTTGAACTCAAGCAGTTTGACGTTCCCAAACCGGGACATGGTGAAGTGCTTTTACGAACCAAGTCGTCGACGATCTGTGGATCAGATATTCGCGCCATTTACCACGAGCATCTCGGTAAAGGCCCCGAAGGTTATCAGCCTGGAATGATCGCTGGACACGAGCCTTGTGGGCAGATCGTTGAAACGGGACCTGGCTGTCGCCGCTTCAAAAATGGCGATAGGGTCATTGTGTACCATATTTCAGGTTGCGGCGTCTGTAATGATTGCCGCCGAGGTTACATGATTTCTTGCACCAGTCCCTACCGCAGAGCTTATGGCTGGCAGCGCGATGGAGGAATGGCCGAATATATTCTCGCCGAAGAAAAAGATCTGGTGTTTCTCCCCGATTCGCTTACTTACTCCGATGGCGCCCAGGTTGCCTGTGGCTTCGGTACAGTCTACGAAGGTCTCGAAAAAATCGGTATCAGCGGTAATGATGCTGTTCTTGTGACAGGCCTTGGCCCTGTTGGTTTGGCAACGGCCATGTTAGCGAAGGCTATGGGTGCGCAATACATCATTGGCACCGACATCGTCCCGGAGCGTCTTGAATTGGCTAAGAAACTTAAACTCTGTGACGAAGTTTTCCTCTCCGGCCCCGAAAATGTTTCTCAGATTCGCGCTCTCACCGGCGGTAATGGCGTCGAAAAAGCCATTGATTGTTCAGCCAACGATAAAGCACGGTTGACTTGTATCCAAGCTGCACGCAAATGGGGCAAGATTTGCTTTATCGGCGAAGGCGGCACTGTTAGCTTCCAGCCCTCGCCCGATATCATCCATGATCAAAAAACCATTTACGGTTCGTGGGTTACGAACATTTGGCGCATGGAAGAGTTAGTTGAACGTATCGTCCGCTGGAACATCCATCCCGAAATCCTGATCACTCATCGTTTTACGCTCAACAAAGCTGCTGAAGCTTATTCCTTGATGGCTAGCGGCAAATGCGGCAAGGTTGCGGTTGTCTTCGATGAGGAGGTGAAATAATTATGGCGCGACTGGAAAAAGTCTCTTATGGCGGCTGGACAAACTGCTTGAAATTGTCCGGCGACGGCGTTGAAATGGTAATTACCCTCGATGTTGGTCCCCGCGTCATCCGCCTTGGTATTCCGGGTGGTCAAAACCTTTTTAAAGAGTTTGAAGATCAGATGGGCAAGACGTCGGGCGCCGAGTGGATGAGTTTTGGCGGTCACCGCCTTTGGCATGCGCCAGAAGTTTTTCCCCGCACCTATGCGCCTGATTTTCAACCCGTTGACCATATTTGGAAGGACAATATCTTGAAGCTGGTTCAGAGAACTGAACCTGAAACGGGAATTCAGAAAGAAATCGAGATCAGCATCAGGGACAAAGCCGTTCATCTGGTACACCGACTCATTAACCGTAATCCTTGGGCTATCGAACTCGCGCCGTGGGCTCTTAGTGTTATGGCCGCAGGCGGTAGAGTGCTGGCTCCACAGGAGGATTTTATTCCCCATCCTGATGTTCTCACGCCTGCTCGCCCGCTGGTACTGTGGCACTTCACTCGGATGAACGACCCTCGTTTTACTTGGGGAGACCGTTTGATTCAGATGCGGGAAGACTCGCAGATCAATAGCAAACAGAAGTTCGGGCTGCGCAACACCCAAGGCTGGGCCGCTTACAATCTGGGGACGGACCTCTTTATCAAGGCCATCCCGTTCATATCGGGAGAAACTTATCCTGACATGGGTTGTAACTGTGAATTCTATACTCAGCCAGGGATGCTTGAAGTAGAGACTCTCGGACCCTTGGTCAAACTACAGCCGAATGCCGCCACTGAACATATCGAAAAATGGCGTGTGATTTCCAACGTCAAGCTGCCCCAGGAAGAAAAACCGCTGATCGCTATACTGAATTCGCATTTGAAAGATTTCGGTTTAGCGACGATTAAAGCCTGACAGAACCATGTTTAAGATTCACGCGGCATCAAATTCAGCCCTTCCAATCTATCTGGAAGTTAATATCATAATGAAGCCTCGACAACGCATGTGTACTTTTCGGAGGAAATATGAAAGCGTGGGAACTGGTCCAAGAAGCATTTCTCAAGCGTTTTGGCCAACCAGCTGAATTGCTCGTGCGTGCGCCAGGCCGGGTCAATTTGATCGGTGAGCATACCGATTACAATGACGGCTTCGTGTTGCCCATGGCAATTGACCGCGCGGTTTGGATTGCTCTACGCCCGCGCGGTGACCGCAGGATATTGGTTTCTTCCCTGCAGATGGAAGCCCTTGGTGATTTTTCACTGGATGATATTCAAAAAAGCGGCGGGGATTGGTACGAGTACTTGAAGGGTGTAGCTTGGGCCTTGAGCGAGGGCAGGTATGATTTGCTGGGCTGGGAAGGCGTGATGTCCAGCGATGTGCCGGTTGGGGCCGGGTTGTCATCTTCGGCAGCAATTGAGATGGCAACTGCTCGAGCCTTTGCACAGATTGCCGGCTTCGATTGGGATCCAGTACGCATGGCCCAAGCCGGACGTAAGGCAGAAAACAGCTGGATGGGTGTCAGTTCGGGAATCATGGATCAGATGGCTTCGGCTGCCTGCCAGGCAGGCCATGCTCTATTTTTGGACTGTCGTTCACTGGATTATGAGAACATCCCTTTACCGGATGGTGTGGCAATCGTAGTTCTGGATACAGCCACCCGGCGCGGCCTTGTCGACTCGGGTTATAACGAGCGCTTCAAGCAATGCCAAACGGCTGCACATCACTTCGGCGTGAAGGCCTTGCGGGATGTAAGTCCGCAGGAGTTAGAGGAAAAAGGCCAAGGCTTGGAAGAGGTTGTTTACCGGCGGGCTCGGCATATCGTCACCGAAGACCGGCGTGTGTTGGATGCGATCGATGCCATGCGCGCTGGGAATGTAGTCAAATTGGGTCTATTGCTGGACGCCAGTCACGTGAGTATGCGCGATGATTTTGAGATCACCAATGAGGCCTTGAATGTTATGGTCACTATTGCTCGTCGTCAGCCGGGTTGTTATGGAGCGCGTATGACTGGCGGCGGATTCGGTGGTTGCGCAGTAGCGCTGATTGATGCCGGCAAAGCCGAAAACTTTGCCGCGACCGTGTCACATGAGTACCAAGCTGAAACNNGACCCCAAGTGTATACGTTTGCCACCCCAGCCAGGGTGCAGAGGCAATGGTTTTGTAGGTAGCATTATTGCTGCCTACAAAACCACAAGACTTGCTGATGCAATGTGGAAAACTTTGAGCGGTGATGCAGTTTAGAAGTTTTTCATTTGATAGTTGGTTCATTGGTTTGGCAACAATCATATATAATCCGGATTGCCTGAGAAATATATAAAGGAAAACCGGAGAAAATCATGATTTCAAAAGTATTTGTGAGCGGCAGTTTCGATATGCTCCATAGCGGGCATATCGAGTTTTTCCGTGAGGCCGCGCAGTACGGCGATTTATATGTGGCGCTTGGTTCTGACAAAACGATCTTCGAGTTGAAGGGACGGTCGACCGTTAATAACGAACAGGAACGACTGTTCATGGTCAAGTCAGTGTCGTTCGTGAAAGATGCCTTCATCTCGCGTGGTTCGGGGATTTTGGATTTCGAGGCTGAACTGCGTGAGATGATGCCTGACTATTTCGTTGTCAATGCGGACGGACATACGTCCGAAAAGCGCGCTTTGTGTCATGCGTTGGGGATCCAATATATTATCCTGGAACGTAAACCGTATGCGGGCCTCGAGGCGCGCTCCACGACCCAATTACGCAAAGGCAATTATCTGCCTTATCGAATAGACTTGGCAGGAGGCTGGCTTGATCAGCCTTTTGTCTCGAAACATTATCCCGGTCCAGTGGTTACTATTTCTCTGGAGCCTACTTTGGAGTTCAATGAACGGAGCGGCATGGCAACCAGTACAAGGCGTCATGCGCAGGAAATCTGGGGACCCAAAATGCCGCAAGGCGACTACGAAAAAATCGCCAAGATACTCTTTTGCTATGACAATCCTCCGGGTACGGAGGTCATATCGGGTTCGCAGGATTCGATTGGACTGGTATTTCCGGGCCTGGCTTATGCCTATTATGAGGGCGCTTATTGGCCTTCGCGCATCGAACATCGCCTTGATGAACCGCTTTTGCGCTTTGTAGAAAGCTCCCTTTACCTGGTTTCACTCGGACCGCGCTATGAGAGTTACAACGTTTTGGCAAATACCATCTTTGACCGCGAACGCTCAAAAGCACTGGCCGATGCCGCAGAGGCTCACTGGCAGGCTATTCTCAATCAGGACATCGTCTCATTTGGACGAACCATGCGGGAATGTTTCGATGCTCAAGTGTCCATGTTCCCCAATATGATGAACGAACGCGTGGCGGCTTTGATTAATGAATATCGCGATTGTGCCTTCGGCTGGAAACTTTCCGGGGCGGGCGGGGGCGGATATCTGATCCTGGTTTCCGAGAAACCCATTCACAGCGCGGTCCGTGTGTTGGCTAGGCGAGCTAACGATTGAGAGAAATGTATATAACTTCAAAAAAATATACTGTATCCCTTCTCAAACTTTCACGCGTAATGAAGGCGTACACCAGCTAATCAGGAGAATAATCAATGAAACGAGAAGAATTGTTCACCATGAATCCTCCTTCCAACCGATTGGTAGGCCGGGTTGCGAAGATCGGCATACGGCCTGTGATTGATGGCCGTCGGCGAGGCGTTCGTGAGTCGCTCGAAGCGCCGACGATGTCCCTCGCACAGCGAGTATCCCGCCTGCTTTCGGAGAATTTGCGTCATGCCAGCGGCCTGCCGGTCGAATGCGTTATCTCCGATACCTGCATCGGCGGCGTAAATGAGGCGGCCCAGACCGCAGATAAATTTGCAAGGGAAGGGGTGGGTCTTTCCATCACCGTTACTCCGT
>PLNY01000451.1 GCA_003141915.1 Anaerolineae bacterium
GAGCAGGGCCAGGTTGTCGAATCCAATAGCGAAAATGCCGCGTATCCATAACGTCGCGCCAACGATTAATAACCATAGACCTAATACAATGAAAACTGTTGTCCACCAGCCGCGCGGCACGAACGGTCCGTTCATGTACGCGGCGTGCGCCACCGCAGCCATGATGATCGCCAACCCCGGAATACCATAATGCGCGCAGGCATTGCGATANNAACCACGAAGTAAAAAGTGACCAGAAGAAACCAACCCAAAGCATACAGCCCCACCCGTATCCTGCCGTCCCTCGTATTCAAATCCGGTACATGCTTGCGAAGTTGTTCCATGCCATTGACGCCCATTCGTTCCTCCGAGTTTCTGTGACTATTGCGGATCAGTGTCGTCAATAATACTTCTAACAGCGTACTGCGTAAATATCCAACCCCAAATATCCGTGTTTCACCCGTAAAAACTTATCAGGCAATTCAAAGATTTATGCAAGAAGCAGTAATTTCACAAAAACCAAACCGCTATTTCTTCTCTTTTCGTGCTCTGGAAAGCAGGTATTCTACCGTGGATTACCTTGATACTGCGGGTAGCCACAATCGCTTTCCCTTAGATCATCCTTCGGGGATCCTTCGAGGATCCTTCGACCATCCTTCGACGGGCTTATACTCACCCTATCTCCATCTACTAGCCTACTAGCGGTTTTGTCCTAGTTCTTAGGTTTACAGCCCGGACATGGGCTTTAGTAGTACTTGTCAATTCCTCCAAACCCAAATTGCTTGTTTTTCTCTGTCATCTTCATAAAGTAATTCAAACGTTTTTGGAATTCCTCAGGTCTGTTCCGCGCGCCATCAATGAACGCAATCCGGATTCGTTTATAGGTTTCAGAGAAGCCTTGAAAATTCTTCCACGCTTCTTTATTCTCTTTGATCGCCTCAAGAATATCTTTTGGGGTTTCAAATTCTTCCGATGCGATATCGCCGAGTGTAGCAAGCACATCCTTCATCACTTTGCCCTCGGCGACAAGTTTTGCCAACCTTTCTTTGTTCGCCTGCGAATATCCGGTTTTTGGATTGCGCCGCGAGAATCTTTGGGCGAAGCGTTCTTCGTCAATCTTTTTGACATTGCTGTCAATNNCTTGTAATACACCAGCCAGATTTCTTTTTCGGTTTTGTAATTCTTCTTGAGCCACTTGCGCCACTCGGCGCGGGTGGCTGCATAAAAAACCTGAGTAACTTCCATCTAAATTATACGGGGCTCCTTTTGGATTCGACCGCTCGCGCACTTTTGTCAGATGTATCCGCTACAGGAATCTTTCGTCTACGATAATCAATATAATCGGGTACAAGGCGGTTGTATTCGCTATCCATTAGCGGAGAGGAGATCATAAAGTCAGCGGAAGAGCGGTTGCATGCAATCGGGATGTTCCATACCGCCGCCATCCGCAGGAGCGCTTTGACGTCCGGGTCGTGCGGCATCGGCTCGAGCGGGTCCCAGAAAAAGATCAGGAAGTTGATCTCGTCTTCGACGATCATCGCGCCGACCTGTTGGTCGCCGCCCAGAGGGCCGCTCTGCAACTTTGTGATTTCAAAGCCAAGCTCGCGTTCGAGCATTTCGCCGGTCGTGCCGGTCGCGAAAACTTCGTGATGGGCGAGCAAATCACGGTTGAACTTGGCCCATTCCACGAGGTCCTGCTTCTTGTTATCGTGCGCCACCAGCGCGATCCTTTTGTTTGGCTTCATTAGGAGTTCTTTATTTGCCATGGTTTTACCTTGCCTTTCTGTGAAATAGTATATCATTACAGATAATGTGCGCTGGCGATCGGTTTTGATGTATACGATTGTTGCGCATCGGTTGGGACTTTTTTCGGTCCGATTCCGTAGCGGACCTTGGCCGGATTCCCTTGCCGGGAAGTTGATCGAGCTCCTATTTGGGGTATAATTTGAAAGTAAGCTTTTCTTCTTCGTGAACGTCAACTTAAAAGTAGATTGATTTATAACGGTCTGAGACGGTCTTTTAGCTAGTGAAAGTGTAGGCGCATATGAACCAACCCCTGGCGTTAATTATTGACGATGACCGCGATATTGTCACCCTTTTTCGGCATGTCGCTGACCTGGCCGGTTATCGGACGGAAATTGCCCTGCACGGCACGGTGGCAGTCGAGCGATTGTCTGATCGCGAGTCGGTTCCGGATATCATCTTATTGGACTTGGGTTTGCCGGGGGTTTCCGGTTCGGAAGTCCTTCACTTGATCCGTTCGAGTGAACATTTGAGAAACGTTCCAGTGGTCGTAGTCACGGGGTATCTTAACGCCGCAAGAAGCATTGAAGATCAACCTGAATTGGTGCTTCTCAAGCCGGTAAACATTGAACAATTAACCAATTTGTTGCACCGATTTCGCCCGGTCGAAAAGTTCAAAGAGGAATCTCCAGTTGATAAAATCACCGGTTTTCTTAATCGCGGATTCTTTATCGGCCTGTTAGACTATGCCTTGGCGCGCTCGAAGCAGATTAACCTGAATCATTTTTCGGTGCTTCTCCTGGACCTGTCGCCTTTCAAGAAATTTGAAAGCCAATTGGGAGGCGAATTTGACCTGCATATGGCCGAAATATTCAGGAGAATTCTGCGGCCTACAGATACACTTGCCAGATTCGGCGACGCGCAGTTTGCCA
>PLNY01000164.1 GCA_003141915.1 Anaerolineae bacterium
GTTTGTCAAGCCGATAATTCCCCGTCAAGGGGTCGGGACTGGCGGCGGCGTGATGGGCAGAAAATCCTTTGTCGGCGGAGGCGGAGGCGCTAAATTAAATCCGGAGCCGTGATAAGTAAAATACGTTACCTGTCCCGGATAGATGCGCATCCAATCCTGTTGCTGTTTGCCTTCGTAATCGAAATGAACTTTATAAAGCCCGGCAGGCAAATCACTCAAAACCATATTTTCATCGTAATACGGATCATGATTGATGACGGATCCGGGTCCATAGGTTTTGACCATTAGTGTGTTGTTCGTTGTCGTGTTGGTGACATACACTTCCAACTGCTGCAGTGTCATGCCGGTATTGTCGCTGATGTTGCCGACCAGAACTCCCCAGCCTTGAGGCGGCGCCATCCATAGCTCAGGATTATATGTATCGTAAAAAGAGTTGTATCCCAAACGCACCTCGAAATGCACGTGCGGCCCGGTTACATGACCGGTTGCGCCGACCTGTCCGATCACATCGCCGGTTTGCACATGCTGTCCCACGACGGCGATGATCTTGCTCATATGGGCGTAAACGGTATAAAGCTGTTGGTCTTCATAGCCAAAGTCCATGCGGATCACCACCGCTTGTCCATAGTCATCGTTTCGATTGCCAGGGTCTCCTGTGAGCAATCCCCAGTTTGCCCAAACAATCGTGCCGGGGCCAGCCGCCAAGATCGGCGTGCCGTAAGGTGCATCAATATCCACGCCAGTGTGAACAAAGCCCGGAGTCCAAATTCCACCGTACCGATAATCCGCGAGCGGCCAATTGACTTGATCCGCCGCGATAGGACGTGCGAAATAAAAATGGTCGTATGGCGAGATTGCCCACGGTATTGGATACAAAGGAGGACGCCAGCCTGAGACCGGCGCCGCGCCGGGAGTTGGCAAATAAAATCGGAATGGCGCTAACGTGGGAGTGACCGCGTCATTCTGGAGTTCGTTATCCAGCTGAATGACCGGCGTCGGCGTTGCGCCGTTAAAAATATTCATGGAACAGGCATTGAGCAAAAAAGCAAATAATAGAATCAAGAGGAGAACGTCATTGCGGGCAAAGCGACATCGTACCCGAAGAGTAGGCAATCTCCAGTTGATTGAAGATTGTCTTTTCACGCTTTTATGCTCCTGGCAATAATGTTTCTGATTCATCATGGTGCCGCCGTCGGCGGACGGGGCGTAAAGGTTAACGAAGGAGTGAATGTGGGGCGCGGCGTATTCGTTGGCCGGGGCGTACTGCTCGGTATCGGTGTAATCGAAGGAGTTAAAGTCGGCGGGAGAACCGGGGTTGGAGTGTAGAGCGCATCGGGCGGATAAAGCTGGAGCATGGCCGAATACCAATTCAATCCGCCGGTCAAGGCGAATTCGGCGAAGCGCGCACCCGCATAATAGTTGCGCCAGTTCGGCAATGCCGGCAGGCGTTCCCAGCCATAGGCTTGAGCCAGCGATGTGAAGTCGATCCAATAACCGGCGGGGACAGCTCCGTATTTTCCCCCAGCCTCATAAATGACCGGGTCGAGGTTGTAGCGGGCATTTAAATCCCAGGGCGAATTCTCAATCGGTTGGCCTTCGGTGCCGTCTTGTTTTTGGGCGCGGATGTAAAGCCGCCAATAAGTTTGCGAACCGATATCTTCGCGCACCACAGCCATCCATCCGGCATTGATCATCAGCGAATTGAGGGCAAAGGCGCGGCCGGTATAAAGCCAGTCGTCACCGAGTCCCGGATCAAGCGCAGTGGTCAGCGGCACGAAGGCATTCTCGAGGCTGGCAAGCGCATCCCATCCGGCTTCTTTGATGATGCGTTCTCGCAACGCGTTAAACGAATCGGCCACGAGGTTTTCCAATTGCGGATAAGGCGCTTGAACGCTTGGAAGCGGCACCGCATTTTGTCGTTGCAATGGAACTTCCGTAACAGCCAATACGTCAGGGGTCCATAATGCTTGAGGGGTTTGAGCCGCGGCTTGCTGATAGATTTGAGGAAGGGGATTGGGCAATGCAATGTTCGGCCAGATGATGCCGCGCAACGTTCCGGGCAGAGACGCGGGCAAAAGCAAAGGATCACCCTGTGTTGTATAAGCGGTGATCCGTTGTCGATTCGCATTGGTCACGCCTGTAACGATTTCATCGCTATGAGAATTCCATGCCGGCCAGTCGCCGTCGCCGATCCATTTGGGCGGAAGATTGGGTTGGGTTGAATCCCAAACATAAATGCCATTGTTATCCACGTTCTGCGATGCGGAGGAAGCCCATGCAAGCTGGGTTCCATCCGCATTCCAAACCGGATGGCTCTCCGCGGCTTGCGGCGTTTGACTGAGGTCGGAGAAGCGATCCGATCCGGTTTTGTTAAGGTCGGCCAGCCACACATCATCGTCGCCAGTGCGGTTCGAGATGAACGCGATTTGTCGTCCGTCCGGCGCCCAGGCCGGTGAATGATTCGTCGAAGAATCATCGGTTAAGATAACGGGCTGTTTTCCGGGATCTGTTAAAGAAAGCAATGCAATTTGCAGGTTGCCATTCTGAAATGTTTCATAAGCGATCCATGCCAGGTCAGGCGACCATGTGGGCGCGGCATTGTAATTGTGATCGTCTGTGAGCTGCAGGACTTTTCCGCTTTGGATATCGAGCGTATAGAGATTCCAAAACCCGTCGCGATTGGATGCGAACGCGATCCGTTTTCCATCGGGACTCATGGCCGGATCGATGTCGCTCCATTCTCCGGACGTGAGGCGGGTCAGCGTCAATGCGCCGGGGATGTACGCGAAGAGATGCGCGTACCCATTCTCTTCGACGGACAGGATCATCACATCCTTCGGCACGATGGGTGTGGGTGTCGCGGAAGGCGTGTCGGATGGTGTCACAAGAAGAGTTGGCAGGAAGGTTGGGGTTGGTTGCGGCGCGCAACCAATCAGAGTCAAAGCGAGAACGATGAGGATTGAAATCAGTCTCATATATGTCATTGCGAGGCGGCGATTTCCCGCCGTGGCAATCTCCTTTTGAAATTGGGGGATTGCTTCGGGAAGAACACCCTCGCAACGACGTTTGGATTTATTGGAATGTAACATTTATGTTCAATTCGTAGATGTGACTTCAAAGGTGTGCAAGACCGGTTCCGCTTGCGGGCCATCGGGATAAAACAATTTGGCTTCGAGCTTGAACGGACTCGCCTTTGCGCCGCGCAAGTGCATCGTGAATTCCAGTTTCCAGCCCATCGGCTCGACGATCGTGGCCGTGGCAACTTCCTCGTTGTTTGCATCGGTGAGCAGAACCTCGATATAGGGCCGCGTTTGAAACGGCGTCATCTCGATGTTCACGCGCACGCGTTTGCCATCGGAATACGGCTCGGCGGTCAGAGAGGTAATGTGCGTCTCTTCGGGTGTCATGCGTTGTAAACCATCTTCGGGGAAGAAAAAACTCATGGCGCAATTATAACAAGTTCGTATGAGATGGTTGATTTTGTTGGCAATCTGTAACTGTGTTATTCTTAAAAATAGTTAAGTGGTTGTAAGGAGATCGCGATGAATAATATCAACTTGTTCAGTGTGAAAGATCGTGATCGCATTCGTGATCATGTGCTTCAATTAGCTGAATCTGATGCGCGCATTGTTGCAGGTGCGATGGTCGGTTCGCTGGCGCTCAGCGAGGGAGATCGTTGGTCTGATCTCGACTTGACCTTTGCGGTTTCAGATAACTTCTCCATTTTTGAAGTGCTCGAGGATTGGACGTGGGACCTCGTTGAGGAGCTTGACGCGGTGCATCTATTCGATCTGCCGAGCGGAGCATCCATCTATCGAGTCTTTTTATTGCCCGGCTGTTTGCAGTTCGATCTCTCCTTTACACCCGCTTCCAAATTTGGCGCGACCGGTCCGAAGTTTAAATTGCTCTTTGGCAATGCCGTTGAAAAGCCTTTCCTTTCATCGCCATCTGCACAGGAACTTTTTGGATATGCCGTGCATCACGCTTTGCGCGCCCACTTTTGCATCGAACGTGGACGCTATTGGCAGGCCGAGTATTGGATCAGCAGTGCGCGCGATTATGCCTTGAACTTGGCTTGTCATCGTCATGGCTTGCTGACATCGAATGGCCGCGGCTTTGACAATCTTCCGGCTGAGGTGCACGAAGTTTTCAAAAGCGCGCTGGTGGCTTCACTGGAACGAGACGAACTACTGCGCACACTAGGCTGCGTGATTAATGGACTGTTGGACGAAGTGGATGAAGTTCAAGAGCTGGCGGCGAAAGTCGAACCACAGTTGCGATTGCTGATGGTTGCATGGGGTGGTTGATTTTGTAAGTTGGATGTAATGGAGAAGCTGGCGTATAATTCTTCATAAAGTTAGGTAACTCAATGGATCTAATGGCAAATACAGTTCAATACACGTTCTTTGGTAAAGTCCATCCCGAACGATGCAATGTTTCTATCCCAGAATTTCGTTTACGGGTCGATACCCCAAGTGATGAAATACATGGTGAACTCAAGTACAGTATTTCACTCTCTCAAGTGACTGCTACTTTCGTTTGCGAGAAACCAATCGTCAACATCCTTACTTTAAAGAATTGTGTCGAAGACGCTATTCGTGTTGGTTTGGATACATTAGGTTATATACTTGCTTGTGGTTATGATTTTGAAGTGATAGTAATGACCGATTCCCTCGGAAATGGCCCAGTAGTATTTGGAGTTGGCATTCCCGTTATCGAGAAAGAAGCATCTAATGCTGGCATTTCATTTGAAGTGATTATGGAGCTATTCAAGGATGCCAAAGGTAGGTATCTGCAGAATTGTTTGGCAAATTTGCGTGAAGCGATTCGTGTTCCCAAAGACACGGATTCTTCTGTTATAGAGCTCTTGAATCGCTACGGCAGTTTTTTATTCACGAGAAAGGGGCTAGCGATAAAGAATCTTCGTGGGAAATGTTCCGCTCTGAACTCAATGTTGACCGAGCAGATATAGATGGCGTAAAGGCCCTTGCTGACCCTGTTCGACATGGTGCTGGTGTTGGTATTAGCGATGCTCAGCGGGCCAAAACGTTCATGCTCGTTTGGGCGATAGTAATCAAGTATATCAAGTATGGAAGCGCAGGATACAAAAAAAGCTAATGTAATTTCTACTTCATTCGATGTGGGAATATCCAACGACCTCCGAGTCAAACTCGGAGGTCGCGTTTTTCGTTTAGCAATCTGTGAAATCTGAGTAATCTGCGGATAACATTTGCCCGTGCTTCTTCTGGAACTCGCGCATGAACTGTGTCAACGACTCAGCGGCTTTGATGCCCAACGGCGTGGGAGATAGAGTAAAATAATAGTCAAGCGATCAAGAATGAAAATTTTATATTAGTGTTGGATTGGAGTGTGCCTCATGCAATACAAGGATATTATTACCATTGAACCCGGAAAACGCGGCGGCAAGCCATGTATTCGCGGAATGCGGATCACGGTTTATGATGTACTGGAATACTTGGCTTCAGGCATGTCCGAGCAGGAAATCCTGAAAGACTTTCCCTACCTGACGAAAGAGGATATTCTTGCCAGCCTCAGTTTCGCCGCAACGCGTGAACGACTTATGGTGGCTGTCCAGCCATGAAGTTGCTGCTATTTGACCAGAACATTTCCCCGCGCCTTGTAGATCGGCTTGCAGATATTTACCCAGGCTCTGCTCATGTTTTTGCGCTTGGTTTGGGTAACGCAATGGATATTGAAATCTGGCAATATGCCCATGACCATGACTATATGATTGTCACCAAAGACGCCGATTTCAGTGAGCTTGGGATAGTCAGAGGTTTTCCGCCAAAGATTATTTGGATTCGCCGCGGAAACTGTTCCACGCAGGATATAGAATCCATACTGCGCGAAAATTATTCAGCCATTAGTACGCTCAGCGAAGACTTGGAGACTGGGATTTTAGCATTGTTCTAAAGTTTTCTGCCCAATAGCATGCGACCTCCGAGCCAAACTCGGAGGTCGCCGTTTATAAGACTCTGTGTTCTCTGTGCCTTTGTGGTGAAAATTATCCGTGCTTCTTCTGGAACGCGCGCATGAACTTCTATAAAAGACATCCGAGGTCGAAGCTCGATAAACGTTGCGGGTAGTCATTGCCGCTCATCCTTCGATGATCCTTCGGGGATCCTTCGACCATCCTTCGACGACCGCATTTTCTCCATTTTTGCATGGGCTTTGGCTGGTTTTGCTCCCACCTGGCTCCATGGTAGCTCCACAGTAAGTCCACAGTAGCTCCACGTCGTCCACGTGGCTCCACATGACGTCGATACCCTGCGCCATAACTGTCTTGGGATACATCAAGGATGGATTGGTAAAGCTACTTTCAGCCACGGTCGGTAAGGGGTGGTTACCTGATAATAGAATGAAAAGATTAAAATTTCTTTTTGCATCGTGTTAGAATATTTTTCATGCGCAAGAGTCTTATCGGTGTTTTAGCCATTCCACTGTTGATCCTCATTGCAATCGGCCTGTATTACGTCCCGCCTATTTCGCTGTCCCAGCCCCGCTTCATCTTTCGATGAATCCTTCAGCGACGTATAACAATCCTATATCCATCCTATATCCTCCTGTCAAGCTCCCATTTTTAGTACCAACGAGAAGTAGACTCGCTCAGGCTTGCTGAAGTGCATACTGGCGAGGCGTTAAGCCCGCCAATGCATCATGGGGACGAACGTTGTTGTAATCTTCCAACCATTGTACTGTGATCCTACGCACCTCCTCCAAGCTCGTGAACAGATAAGCATCCAACACTTCTTCGCGAAACGTGCGATTGAAACGCTCCACGTAGGCGTTTTGCGCGGGCTTGCCAGGCTGGATATGGTGCAAATCGATGTGATGCTGCTCGGCCCATCCCTCCAGACGTTGAGAGATCAATTCCGGACCATTGTCGACGCGGATTTGTCGCGGCCTGCCTCGCCAATCCAGTAGTTGCTCAAGAACCCGCACCACGCGCTCAGCCGGTAGCGAAGTATCCACTTCAATGCAGAGGGCCTCGCGGTTGAAGTCATCGATGATATTCAGCGTGCGAAACACGGTGCCGTCCGAAAGACTGTCACTCATAAAATCCAGGGACCAACTCTGATCGGACTGCGCAGGCTCCACCAAAGCCTGCGCAGTCCGGGGTGCCAGGCGTTTCTTGGGCTTGCGATGCAAATTCAGGGCCAATTCTCGATAGATCCGGTGGATCCGTTTATGATTCCACCGGCGACCTTGGTTTCTTACTGATTTTTGAAAAAAGTA
>PLNY01000023.1 GCA_003141915.1 Anaerolineae bacterium
ACGGAATGTGAATTACAACGAAATCGAGGAACACAAAATCAAGCCGCACAAACTCCGCAATCTTCGTGATCACGAGTGTGTGCTCGTCCACTGTGAACGGGGCTTCCGCCGCGTAACGCTTCCGCCGATGGAAGCAGACGGCAGAATTGCGAAGTGGTTTTCTCGGTGGCGGCGGTTATTACACTAAGCCACGCCGACTCAATATGTCGGCGTGGCTTTTGGAACGGCTTCTTTGCTGAAGCGCTGATTATTTGTTGTAAACGTATGCTTCGGCCACATGCATGGCCATTTCGCCACGGGAAGCTTGTAACTTGGTGTCGATCAACGAAGAGCTGAACATGCTCGACTGTTCAACAAAGACTTTCTTCGTTTCAGGATCCCAATGGACAGGGTATGGCTTTTTTGTTTTGCCGCCTTGAACACGACCGATTTTTTGTGCGCTCATGGTTGTTTGCCTTTCTACTTTGTTTTGTGTTTGTTGTTTGTTGAGGTATTTCTGTGAAACCCCAACCTTTTAAAGCAATCCACAAACGGTGGGCAGAACCTTGGACAAGAATGAAAGTGCGACGTCAATCGCCCGTCAGGGCAACAAAAACGGGCGTGTTATTGGGAAGGCGAATGAGGCTTAACTGCCTAATTTTCAGATCGCTATGTCTTGTCGGCAAATGAAATCTCGTCCGTCTTTGGCGGCTGCATGGCAAGCCACCCTGAGCATGGTTTCAAGTTCTCTGAAGTTCCCTTTGAACGAGTATTTCACCATAATTTCGTAGGCAGTTTGCCCGATCTCTCGGGTGCTAAAACCGGGGTTTATGGCTGGGTTTTGTAACAGGCAATCCAAGATGAACGGAAAACTTTCGACCCTTTCGCGCAACGGCGGGACTTGCTCAACATCCGTGAACCGCGCCAGAAGGTCTGGCCGAAAGTCCTTAACCTTCCTCAAGTCGCGATTTGTGGCAGCAACAATGAGCGTCGGACAAAAAAATGGCTCATCGGTCCAACCACGCGGCCTGACCAAATAATCATCAAAATATGCCAGGAGCTTTGCTTGAATAGCACCGCTTGCCTCGCCAATTTCATCAAGAAAAATCACGCCGCCGAGATTTGCCAGAAGCAACCCCAAACTGCCGGCTTCTTGTCCGCCTGTGTAAGCCCCGTGAGCGTAGCCAAAGAGGTCGTATTCAAACATGTCCTCTTTGCTGAGATATTCGGGAATTGAAATTCTGGTGATGGAGGCGGTGTCGGCAAGATACCGGGCGAAAAGAGTCTTCCCCACACCGGTTTCCCCCAACAACAAAATTCGCGGAAGAGCCTCGATTGATGCTTTTGGCGGAGATGCGTTCGTGTTGATCTTTGCATCGCCTAGCAACTGTTTTTTGATTTGCGCCAAGTAATTGTTTCTCGCCTCTTCGGTGATTGAACATGCGCCACGGAATCGTTGAGCGATTAAATCCATCCGGCTCAAAAGTTCACCCATGCTGCCAAACATCATGGTGAGCAGTGCCGGGTCATGTTTTCTTGTGTCATTGGGAAGCTTTACCCAATCGCGGATGCGAACCCTGGCATTCTCCCGGCTTTGTGGGGGACGAAGCCAGGCGGCACAATGTTCCTGAAGCAATGCGCCGATGACTTCTTGAGAAAAGTCTGATTCAACAAATGCCATTTTGAAGTCCTTCACTTTTCGCCCTCGCGCCCATTTTCTCCATGATTTTAGGCACTCGGTGGACACGGGTCTGCCTTCTAAAATAATCAGAACACGCGCCATCTCGACACTATTCTTTGGGAAGGTAAATTTTGTGTCTGCTACCGCGTTCTCAGCAACCCACACCACAAAAAATGGCTTGTCTTTGTGCATGTCTCGCAACAACTCACTCAGAAGCGTTTCGCGATCTGCTAGATTGCTGACAAAATGGCTGGGCTTCTTCGACATGGTTTTAAGATTGCAACATTTGCTTGCGGTAAGCCAGCAGCACATCTTGCCATCGGGTGCGAACTTTGGCGTTAGCCAGTTCGATGAAAGATGGAAAATCAATGCCGACAAGGTCGATGCGGGCAGACTTTGCCTGCAAACCATCCGCTCTGGCAACTTGAATGTCCTGATATTTTTCCAAAACTTTTTCCGTTAATTGCTGACCGAATTTCTTTGCATAAAGAATAACGGATTGGGCGGCCCAAGCCAACTTCGCATCGTTTGAGAATATGAGGCGCACTGGAACCGAGCCATCAGGCCACACAAAATCGCACTGATTCAAAAATCTTGAAAAAGATTCCTCCGAGACTGGCGGATTCAACCGGAGCATACGCAGGAAATCCTTCTGAACAACGGCGGCGCCGTCTTTCGAGAATTCGTCGAGCGTCAGAGGTCCCAAATCCAACAGGTCACGGGAGTTTAAGAATTGCTTCCTGTTCTTGTTCAGCCAGTCCGCAATGCCTGCAAAAGTGCGATACCTTGATGTAAGCTCATGCAATTGCGCCTCGCCTTCAGGGGTCGCGCCCCTGCACGTGTAGGCCCATGTGGGAGGCGTGAAAGTGCAGACTTCATTGCAAATGATGAGTTCGTAATTGTTCTCTGGAAAGGGATGGCTTTCCTCGGTTTTTGCCTGGGCCCCAAGGACAATCGCCGCACCCGGCCCACCCGCAGGCTCACCCCACGGTTGCCCTTGGTCGAAATCTTCGTCCTCCATGTTAATTTCAACATCGGCTGCCGGGAGGAGTTCGAATTCATCTTTGTTTTCCATCGGTGATTCCTCAAAGACAATATGCCCGTCGGCTTCAAGCTTCCTCAAGTGCTGTAGCGTGATTGTCGGTCCGCATTCCCGCACAGTTGCAAGCTCAATGCCTCTCCACGCGTTCGTTTCCTTTGTCGCGATGCGCTTTTTCTTTGAAGACTGCGTTCGCCCTGTTTGGCTTCTGGTAAACGCTGTTGCTTTTGGCGATATTGATGCCTTTCTCATGGCTGCCCTCCTTTCGTCGGAGTGCGACGTTTTCCAAACCGGTTAAACAGAACCCGGCTCACTGGCTCATCAAGGCTCCCGGAGTCCGCGTTGGCGGCACCCAAAAGGATTTGGTTGGCTTGATTCTCAAATGCGATACGCGTGATCAGTCCTGATGACTGAATTGCCGACTTGAGAGATTTGGCCGGGCTTTGCGAAATCACTCGCCAAAGAATTTCAAAATGCCTGTTTTTCAGTTTCTTGTAAGCATCGGAAACCTTCATCGCCTCGATAAAAGTTTTGGCGCCCCTTTCACCCTTAAAGCAACCTTCACTCTCCTTGCCATCCAGAATTGCCAAGACGTTTTGAATGCTAAACACCTTTTCTCCAGTGTGAAAACTCTGCATCGAAAGCTGTGTGCCTCGCTCGCCGATTGACTGTGCGGCAATCAGGCCGGCAGGAAAGCCAATTGGCGGGTAGGAACCGTCAGGCAAGAATCCATAACACTCGACGCAGATTCCATTTTTTGCCAAACACATGGCCGGGCCTCGCGGGCGACGTTTGCTGCCACAGTTTTTTTCCGTGATGTTAACCGGCCAAAGAGCCGTCACCAATCGGCGCGTCAAATAGCCGGATTGCCTGGTTCCAAGCTTCTTGTCGCACATTGAGCTGCGGGCATTCATGGCGGCAAAGAATGCTTCATCCGGGGTCATTCCCCCCGTCAGTGAAGTGCAAATTAAGAAATCCTCGATCGGGGTTTGGAAGGAAAGTCCTCCTGGATTCAAAAACCCGCGTGCTGCTAAAAGCTGGCGCACTTGGCTTCTCCCACGAGCACCAGACAAGGCCATTGCCGAAAAGTGTAGTCC
>PLNY01000462.1 GCA_003141915.1 Anaerolineae bacterium
GCGGCATTGCTCAGTCATACTGCGAAGATGCTTGAAGATCCATTCCATGAAAGCATCGAACACGGCCTCGATGTGATTGCGCTTGCAAAACTTTATGAAGACCTCGGTCAATGGGATATGGCCGCGCGCCTCTTCGAACGCGGACTAGAAAAAGGCATCAGCGAGGAAAATTTCAGCGAAGCGGTGCGCCGCCTCTCGGTCCTGCAAAAGAGGCGGGGCGATTTCGACGAAGCAATCCGTTTATGGGAAGAAGCCGCGAGCAACGGTCATATCTATGCTTTTGTTGAGTTAGCCAAATATTTTGAACACAAGCAGCGCGATCCGAAGACCGCGCTCACATGGACGAAGTCCGCGCAGAAGCAAATTGAAAAATCCGATTTGCCGGTTTATATCCGAAAGCATTGGATGGAGGAATTGACTCATCGCCGCCAGCGACTGGAAACCAAGCTGGGAAAATAAAAAGGCAAGCAGTATAATGGAAACGCCCAAAGGAGGAACGATGGAGATTACAGTTTCAAAACAACAAGGACGCGTGCTGGTAACGGTGCTTCAGCCTCACGGCGATGTGGACGCGTCTAACTATGCCGAGTTGATCAAGAAAACGCGCGAACTTTTCAACGGCGGCGACAAGGATTTTCTGGTTGATTTAAGCGATGTGCCGTTTATGAGCAGCGCCGGGCTGGTTGCCTTGCATAGCATCGCCATGTTCCTGCGCGGCGAACAGCCGATTGATCCACAATCGGGCTGGGGCGCGCTCAAATCCAGAAACCGCTCGCGCGAGAGCGGCGTGCAAGTTCATATCAAATTACTCAGCCCGCAGGTGATGGTCAGCGAGACGCTGGATAAGGCTGGCTTCACCCAGTTCTTCGAGGTTTTCAACGATCTAAAAAAAGCGGCGGATTCGTTTTAGCCTGCCGCGCTTCTCGCGAACACGGAATGCGATTGCTTCCGTGTTCATTTTTTATGAGGACTTGAAATGTATATTTCCCGTTTTCATCGCGAAGGGGATTTGAGCAAAGTTGCGGACTTTGTCCGCGAGCATGATTTTGCCACGCTGGTGGCAGCCGAAAATAATATTCCTATTGCATCGCACCTGCTCGTGGACTTTCAAACGGACACAGATGGAACGTGGCTTTTCAGCGGACACATGGCGCGTGCCAATTCGCTTTGGCAAAAGTTTGATGCGAATAAAGAAGTGTTGCTGGTCTTCGGCGGACCGAACACGTATATCTCTGCAACATGGTACAACCATCTCAACGTTCCCACATGGAATTACATCGCGGTTCATGTTTACGGCATTCCGCGCGTCATTGATGGCGGCGATGAACTGCGCGATATTCTCTCGCGCCTCATTAAGCGCTATGAAACAAACAGCGATTATCGAATAGAAAACCTTCCCTCCGATTTTGCCGAGAAACAGATGCAGGGCGTGATGGGATTTCAAGTGAAGGCAACGCGCGTCGAAGGCAATTTCAAGTTAAGCCAGAACCGTGACGATGAAGATTATGTCCATGTCATTCAGCATCTCAAAGAACGCGGCGACGAGCAATCGCTTGCCATTGCCGAGCAAATGATGAAGAATAGAAAAGTCTAATGCAATAAAAAGCTCCTGCAAAATCAATCGCAGAGGCCTGATATTTCCAATCTTCAAAAATCAATCTGCGTGACCGTGCTCTATCTCATCGCCTGTTTCGGGGCCAAGCAAAGCGCGCCATCGTCCAAATCGTTCCTGATAGAGAATGATCACGGTCGCCAAAAAAGTGGAGATGGGAACCGCCGCGATCAGTCCCAGCGAACCAACCAGCGTCCGCACGATTTCTTCCGCCAGAAATTCAGAGTTGATGAAGTAGCTATAGCTTCCGTTGCCGAGCGTAAAGATCAGCAGCAGCGGCAACGCGGCACCAGTGTAGGCTAAAACCAATGTATTAACGGTAGCCGCCACATGGTCCTGACCGATGCGCATCGCCTTTTGAAACGTGCGCCGGAATCCCAGCGAGAGATTGGCGTCATGGATCTCAACGACCGCCGCCGATTGCGATGTGACCAGATCGTCCAGCACACCTAATGAACCGATAATCATCCCGCCGAGCAGAAGACCGCGCAGGTCAATCGGCACAGACGAAAACTGCATGAGATACGTTGCATTCTCATCCCCATACCCTGTGAGACGCGTCAGATAAACAAAGAATACCGAGAGAGCGCCAGTGATTAATAGAGAGACCATGATGCTCACGACCGAGGCATGGGTTTTAAGATTCCAGCCATAGGTCAGATATAACGTTGCGGCTAAAAGAATCACGGAGCCGATCAAACTGACCTTCACCGGATTTTCTCCCGACAGAATGTGCGGGATCACGTAACCGATAATCATCACCATGCTGATGCCCAATGAAACCAAACTGCCCAGCCCTTTCCAGCGTCCCATGATCAACATGGAAACGATGAAGGCAATCAGCAGGATCAAAAGCGGCTGAGTGCGTACGTAATCGACATAATATGCTTCGATCACATTATTGGGAGTCTTATCCACTTCCACATAAACTTCATCGCCCGGCACAAAACGGAAATTATCGTTGCGCAGTTGACGCTTTCCATAATCAATTTCAAACGGAACGCCTTTGTAATCGCCTTCCAGGACCTCCACCTGCATGACTTGATAAAGTTGGTTCCTGCCGTTGAGATTGATCTGTCCCTCGTCAACAATCTGCGTTATTTTGGCCATCACGGTCTGCGAACCAAGCGTGGCTCCCGCCGTTCCACCCGTAAATTGCGGCGGCTCAAAGAAATACGGAATGCCGACGATCAGCAGAACCGAGAACACCAAAATGATAATTGCACCTGCGATAATAAACGAAACTGGAACTTTTTTCATTTTTCCTCTGTATCAGCGTGCGAGTATAACGGCGTAACGAAGAAAGTGAAAGGCGGCTTCTCATATTCAACTAAGGCTTGCCGGAGCGGTTTATGGATATAATCCTTTCAATGGAAATACCAACTCAGCGCTATGGTTTATCGCGCATTTTGATCTGGATTATTCTTTTTGGCGTTATTACAATCATTCTTTATAGCAGTTTGCCTTCTTCCACGTGGCCGTGGCTGGGACAGCGGCTTTCTGTTTTTGCCACAGTATTTCTGGGAATTTTCATTGAGGCTCTTCCATTTTTATTGATGGGGACGCTTTCCTCAGGATTGGTCGAAGTCTTTCTCTCAGACGATTGGCTGGCGCGTTCGGCGCCGCGCCGCGCTTTACCCGCCGCGTTGGTCGGAGCATCTCTTGGTCTGATCTTTCCCATCTGTGAATGCGGAACCGTTCCGCTGGCGCGCCGCCTCTTTCGAAAAGGTCTTCCGCTACCAGCGGGAATCTCTTTTTTGTTAGCCGCGCCGGTTCTCAATCCCATCGTAATATTGAGCACGGCAACCGCATTCGGCTGGGGACGAATGTTGTTGTGGCGGCTTGGTCTCAGTTTGTTGATA
>PLNY01000110.1 GCA_003141915.1 Anaerolineae bacterium
CGGGTCAGGTGCACCTCCACGGTTTTCTGGCAAATCCCAAGCGAGGCCGCAATTTCCTGGTTGGTGCATCCATCCAACAGGCCGAGAAATATTTCCTGCTCCCGTTCTGAAATGGATGGAACAGCAGGGTTTTCATTGAGCATCATCATTCCTCCGTTTACTTGCTGATATCATTGACATAGTCTTTGGCCGGTGCGCAAACCTCCGTGAAGTGAGAGGCCATCGCGTCCCAGGTGAGTTTGTGTTCTGCCGTCCATGTTTCATTGACGGCCAATCCCAGGCATCCCGCGCCGGCGTTGTAATTGACCAGAGTGAATTTCCATAAGTCTTCATAAGAAGCAAAATCCCCCGCTGATTGCGTTGAACTCGACGGCACGTTATTGAGAATCACCTGCGCGGTCTGTTCGCAGTCGGCCAGCAACGTGTGAGCGAACACGCCCACACTGAAATTCGCCTGACTCACGTCAATGCCCAGCGGACAGTTTGGACAGGCAGCATTTACACTGCCGACCAATGCCTGACGCAACAGTTCCTGATGGCCTGCCCTAAGATGGGGATACCCTTTACTGCATGTCTTCGATGAAAGCACCAGCGGACAGTACTGACTATAGAACGACGGATTCCAAAGCAGGGCCGTATCCGCGCCGTTTTCCGTCAACTGTCCGAGACCCGCATCGGGGCTGGCCCTGAAAACGCCCGGCCAGAACTGGCTTTCGCGTGCGAAAAGATTCTTGAGCAATCGGGCAGGCACACCGGTATCGTGTGCAGTGTCGAGGATGAGAGCGTTGAACTGGTTTTGCCACGCCTCCACCGAAGGCCGCGCCGCTTCGATGCCGCATTGACTAACCGTCGCATCCGAAGCCCAGCCTCGATCCGGACAGCCGCTGGCATCCACCACGCCCTGCAAAATCAAGTTTGCAGAAAGATAGTTATAAGGAATATCACTGCTCAACCCCGCTGGGTCGCTTGGCGTACTCAACCAATCCGGCGGGCCGCCTACTGGAGGAAACGATTCCCACGTATCGGCGCAGGTCGCGGGATGCACGCCGAGCCATTGCGATGAAAGCACATCCACATACCACGACTTTTGATCGGGATTGCCCGCATCCGCAGTTGCGACTCGGACTTGCGCGCTGAACACCTGGCTGCTATCGCCATAACTCGACCAGGCCCAGAACCGTAAACTGACACCCTGATTATCTGTCGCTGCGAGCTGGAGTTGGCAGACCGCACTGCAAGTGAACGGCTGTCCGTCCATCATGCCTTCCACTCGCAGGATGTGTTCATTGGGAAGCGGCTCTTCGCCCTTCAAAACCAATCTTGGGATGGTTTCACAGATGTTCGTTCCGGAGCCGGAAACGGACTCACAATCTTCGAGCGATAGCCACACGGCGGGCGGAGGCAGGGTCACCGCAACCTGTTTTTGGGATTGCTCTGTTCGGACGAGATAAAGATAATATCCTTCACATTCGGAGTGTGGAGTTCCCGTGCAGGGCGGTTGGTTTTTCCAGGTGTAATATACAGTTGGATCGCAGTTGGTATAAACTTCCCCGAGGGTGGGTTGTCCGTCGTGATCCACGATGATCGAGCAGACGACTTGATTTTTATTCCAGGTGGCCATCCACCACGTGTACGCAGTATATTTCACGGTGATGGCGGTGACGCGGTCCGGGCCGGGAGGGTCGGCAGCCCGCCCTGAGGCCGCGGGCAGGAACGCCAAACTGCCCCAACCCAGCAGAATGGCGAGCATCCAATTCAAGGGAGTAGTGCGATTCGGGTTAATCCTAATTCCCCCACACAAAAGGAGTTCGCTACTAACTTATATTATAGCGAGCGTCTCGAAAATTACAACTGCTTTTTCCTTAAAGTTTTCGGACAGGCGGTTTCCTGTTTTCACCATCATGCTCTGATGGATGCTGCGTCAACAAATGACGAGACTCACGATTAAAATCCCCCCTCAAAATCGGATGGGGGTATCGATCCTATTGCCATCGCCGTTTCGGCGCATTCCAAATTACTATTCCCCATTTCTCATTATCCATTCACCATCATTGGTATAATTCCCCCGCCTCACCGGCTGGAGGCCGAACGAAAAAAACTTATCAGTGCGAAAATCCGCCGAATCTAAAGGCAGGAAATCCATTCAGATGTCTTTATGAAGAAAAATTATCCAATGCTAAAAGAGAAGGCAAGATTACAATATGCGCGCAGGGTTTCAGTTAAGATGAATAAAGCCATAACAGTTTCTTCCCCAACCTTTCAAAATCTTATCGTTATTCTTATGGTTTTGCTTTCTGCAAACGCGCTCGCTTCATGTTCGGCAGTAAAAGATCTATCGAACAACAGCGGCCAAACTTTGGTTCCGCCGCCGACATTCAGCGCTCGGAATATTTATTATGTCGACGGCAATCGAGGATCCGACTCGAATTCTGGCGCGCAGGCCACGCCATTCCTGACAATCCAGAAATGTCTAAATATCGTGCAAGCCGGCGGCACTTGTAATATCGAAGCCGGCACGTACAATGAAAGTTTGACGCTAAGGAACAGCGGTGCAGCCGGCGCGTCCATTACATTGAAGGCAGTAGGGACAGTGGTTGTCAATTCTGGAGCATCGGTCACGCTTCAAACCAGCGGAGAGCAGGGTTATTATACTTTTGATGGTTTATCGTTTGTCTCAACCTTTGGCTCGGGAAGCGAAGAAGATTCAGGCGGCCAAACAGAAAGCCTGAACTTCAAAAATGGGGTAACTGCCGGCGGCGGATTCGTCATCGAAAACTGCACTGTGCAAGGGATGGCATTTTTCAATGGCTCAAATAACACCGTTCAAAATTGTGTGTTTGATGGAAGCAAGAGCGCATTGCAGGATGCAATTCATTTCTACGGAGGCTCAAACAATGTGGCCAAAAACAACACTGTTCACGATTACATTGGGCGCGGAATCTGGACGTCATTCGGAAGCTCCAATACCTCTATTGACGGGAATACAATATATAACGTCCAGAACGGAATAGATTGTGATGGGGCTTCCATTGCCGTAACATCGTGCAACGTCACAAATAATATGGTATATGACGCCGGAAGTCCCGACAAATGGGGGACGGGGATCTTCCTTGAAGACTCGTTCAACGGTCTCGTTAAAGGCAATGCGGTTTACAACATCATCAACGGAGCCGGCTTTTATGCAGTCAACTATGGCAACGGCGGCGGGTCCGGCTGGATCACGCAGGGCGGGATGGAATATCGAAACCAGGATACGAACACGGTCATTGAAAACAATCTGATCTATAACTATCCCACAAATCCCTGTATGTTAATTATATCGGCGAGCGGGCTGAGAATAAACCATAATACTTGCGCGAACGGCACGCAACCAGGTGCGTCGCAGTGGTTTAGGGTAACGAGCGGCACATCGTTTTATCCGGTCAATGAAACAGTGGAGGATA
>PLNY01000056.1 GCA_003141915.1 Anaerolineae bacterium
GAGCACGCGGTATTTGTCCGGCTTGGTTCGTGCAATAGAAATAAAAGGTTCCTTCACGAATACCGCGACCACATCCCCCGTGTTCAAGCCGATAAATGGCACATCTGGATTATATGTTTTTATCGTGCAATTCGGTAGAATACGGGAGACAAAAAACTGCAATTGGGGAGAAGGGTAAACGCCGATCGCCTTGCCTTGTAAGGCATTCACATCACGTCCGCTGAAGTCCGCCCGCGTAACAAACCCGTCGAATCCTTGTGTGGCATTTAGGCACCACACGAGATAACCACGTGCGGGGTAGCTCCCGCTGGAGGCTTGTTTCAGTAAAAGCTCAAGGGATATGCCAAGGCTCCCTTGAATTTCGCCCGATTTCAGGGCCGCGAGAATTAGGTCTGGGCGCCCGTATGGCTTAAAGCGCACGTCAAAACCTTGCCGGGCAAAATCCCCATTCTCGACGGCACGGATAAGCGGAAGANNAAGGATGGAAGCCAAGGGTCAGCGTTATTCGAGATGCAGTAGTCGGTGAATCCGTTGCTAACCCATGTTGCAGTGCAACTGCGAGAACAATAATAGCAGAAACAAGACACGCCGTTGTTTTAGTGCTCATTAGCGGGCTGCCGTTGTTCGGCGCCAAAATGTTAGAATCCCGTCCAAATTGAGGAATGCGTCGAGCGAAAAATCACATCCAGGGGCTTCGTTCGGAATTGACGATACCTGTACCATTGACTTCAGTTTCGCGAAATTTGGGTAACCAAGATCGTGTGCGAGAGATGATTTTTGTGCCTCAGGAAGCTCGTCGAGAAATAAGGTGAGGTTGTTGATCACCTTATTTAAGCTGTCTAGTAACGTCAAAACAGCCGATGGGTTTGGTGTCGCTTTATTGACAAAAAGGTCGAAGTTCGCTGGCGGAAGTAAGCTTGATGGGAAAGGTTCGAGAACCGCTTTTGGATACTCATTATCCATCTCTGCTTTGACTTTTGCTAATATTGGCTGTAAGGCCAATACATAGTGGATCTTTCCTTCAATGAGCATTCTTGCAGCTTGAGCAGGATTCTCGAACGCTTTTGGGGCATAATTTCCANNAGAGAGGGTAGCCAAAGCGGGTCGTGCGGAGTTGATGACGGGTAGATATACGGAAGTCTGATTTGATGCCCAAGCCGTGGACGAACTGTCTGCAAAAGCTTGAGATTCTGACGCAGCGTGACGCGGGGTTAGATGTTTCCTTGTCAGAACGGGAATAACGATAGCAGACAGCAACATCCGCCTCACCGGTGGTTAATTTGTTTAGCGCCTCAAGTCCTGTTGGAATTTCTATGGTCTGAATATTGATCGCTGGGAGTGGCACCGGCGGTGTTTGGTGTTCAGGAAACACTTTAAGTAAAATGATTGGTAGGCTCGACGGTGCTACGGGGTAAGCCACACGCAATGGGACGGGAGGAGGGGTTGAAACAAGCGTTCGGATCGCCATTTGGGCACGTGGCGGCAGAGACTTGCCGTCCTCTTCAATCTTAAGCCACCGGAAAATAGTACTGGGGCTGATGTCCTTGTAATCTGGGAAATTGGCCAGATCATTCGCCATGGCCTGTAAGGTGAGGTATCGCTTGCGAATCTGGGCCAATGGTGCCTCTTTTTCCTTTATTTTTCCCATAAATGCTCAGCACGATTGTTGGACTTCATTAAGCAATAACAGTACGCCCCAAATAGCAGAATGCAATTAAAAAATTGATTAGTGGAAAAAAATGGAAAATAATTATTGTCAAAAAAATAAAAAGAAATGTATTGCAATTGCGCGCAACTGCAACTATTATTCTGAAAGATGCAGATTCAGCATGGTTTTTATCCATGCTGATCATGATTCTGAGTTTTTGGCCTGAGTTTGCCGCTGGCATTGCCAGAGTGATTTAACAGGAAAAAATTGGCGCCAAAAACAAAGAAACCGGTTGCGCAGTTGGCGCAACCGGCTCAGGGGAGAAGGACTGANNACGGATACAATTTAAGCATACCAAGGGTCGGCTTGCAAGGTCTCTTCGCTTCGTCGTGGTTCTGGATTACATCGATCTTCCGATGTCTAGTTGCCGTCTTAAAACTGCTTATCTAAACGCGAAAACCCTATGGACATAAAAAACTCAAATCAATTCGGCGAACCAACGGATATGAACCGCGCCCCATCCTGCGCATCCTGCGACTTTTTCCAAAATTGTCCGATCTTTAATTGGATTCGCGAGATGGCCATCAAACATTGCCAATCTCAGCACCCTAAATCCGAACCGGACAATTTCGGGGTTGTGACCGTGAACGGTATAAACCTGTTTTACTAAATTGGTCAACAACCGACGTATAGACGGAGCAACACCGGTGAAGGCTAGCCCGCCCGAGCCGAAAAGTTCATGTATAGAAGCAGTGGCCGTCTTTCTTCCGATTTGCCACTGTAAAAAGAGCGAGATGTTTGAACACGTTAACCGTCTAAAATAATCTCTGTCCTTTCTTACGGCAAATCCTCTACAGGCGACCCGCCTGTTGAATTTTTGGAATCCGGGTCGAACCCGAGGCACTCCACAATTCGGGAACGGTAAGGTTCGGTGGGGTAGTTTTGGTTCTTCTCCCATTTTTCAATGGCGGTGGCGGTGAATCCAAGCCCAAGCAATTGAGCGAGTTGCGGCATGGATAAGGAGAGGTCAATTCGCTTCTTGCGGAGGTGTTCACCAAGGGTTTTGGGGTGGGCCGGGTAGCGCCG
>PLNY01000344.1 GCA_003141915.1 Anaerolineae bacterium
AGGCATTCGAAGAAGCCAAACATGTTTTCCTTCGAATCTTCCTTTTCCCTCGAGCAGACAATCGTTCCGACCGGCTTGCCGTCTTTCCACGCGATATAAAGATCGGCGATGCCTCCGCCTTTGAAAAATAATCCGCGCGCCGGATCCATATTCTTTTCGCGCTCGGAGAAAATCGGCGGAATCCACAGCGGATCACCTTTATAGATACGCCATGGAAACGTGATGAAGATGTTTCGTTCGCGCTTGGTCTGGACGGGCCGGACTTCGATCATGCGAGCCTCCTCAAACAGTGAAAAGAATAATCGCGATCAATGCGCAGACAATGCCAATCCACTGCGTGCGCGTCAAGCGTTCCTTTAAAATGATCCAGGCCAGTATAACCGTTGAACCGGGAAACAAAGAACTGAGTATTGCCGAAATGTCGAGTCGACCCGCTTGTCCCGCCAGAACGTAAAAGAAATTTCCGCCCACATCGAGAATGCCATTGAGAATCATCACCGGCCACGCCGCGCGGACGGTGACAAACGAATCGCGTCGCACGATAATTAACAATGCCATCGCCAGCAATCCGGCACCGCGCGAATAAACCATAGGCCAGAAAGTTGTCTCGCGTGTGGCGGCGTTCATCAGGATGAAATACAAGCCGAATCCGACTCCCGCAAGCAGAGGCAGCCGCAGGTCCGAAAAATGCGTGAAGATATCCTTGACGCCGTCCTCACTCTGCGAGACCAACCAGATGGCGGCGAGTGCGAATCCGAATCCCAAAAATGTAAGATAACCGGGGAATCCATCCGTGATCATTCCAAAGATGACCGGCAACGCCGCGGCCAGCAACGCTGAAACCGGCGCAGCGATACTCATCTTGCCCTGCGCCATTGCGCTATACAACAACATCAAGCCGACGGTGCCCAGCGCGCCGGCCGCGATGGATAATAGAATCGACTTGACATTCGGCATCGTTTGCGGGCTGGCAAGCACCACTGCGAACAAAAGCACGAGTCCGAAAAACTCGCCATAGAACACAGCGCGATACGCTCCGGTTCTGCGCGAGGCTAATCCGCCGGTAAAATCGCCCGCGCCCCAACTAATGGCGGATGTGAGGCCGAATAAAATTGAAATCAAGCGGAGGCCTTATTGTTTTTTTCCAAAGCCCATTCAGGCGGAGAATCAGGCCAGATAAATACGAAGTAATAAAATGGCATGGCAATGAATGGCATATAAAACGCCCCAATTCCGAATATGATCCTCAAGACATCTGAAGCGGTTTTGTTTTTGATAATGTGCGCCAAATAAAAACCGGATAAACCTAATTGCAGGAAACTGCTTAGCAGGATCACGGGAAACAGTATGAAGAAAAAGAACAAGAAAGCCGGAGGCGGCTCACTACTGCTGGCTTGTGTAAAGGCAACACTGCCGACCATGGCAAAAACAAAAGCCATGAAAATAAATGGATAGCCAATGACCCAAAGCGATGCTAGCGCAATCACAATTTTCCAAGTTTGGTTGAGTTTCATAGCATTTTCCTCCTGAACGATTATATAGCCATTTTCTAGATTTTTCCCGCAGCTTTTGCTCGATCCAAAACTTTCTGTGCGTTCTTGAGGAACGGCATATCAATCATCTTGCCGTCCAACGCGTACGCGCCTTTGCCTTCTTTTTGACGCGCTTCAAATGTTTCAACGATTCGTTTGGCGTGTGCGATGGCTTCATTGTTTGGCGTGAACGCGGCTTGCACCGGTTCGACCTGCGCTGGATGGATGATCTGCTTGCCGGTGTATCCCAATTGTGCGCCAAACTCGGATTCTTTCCTCAACGCTTCGATGTCCTTGAAATCAATCGTGACGATATCAATCGCTTGCAATCCAAACGCCGCAGCCGCGGTGACCACAGCCTGCCGCGCATAAAGCAGTTCGACCGCGTCCCGCGTGCGCGTCGCGCCGACCGAAGCCGCGAAATCTTCGCCGCCGAAGATTAAGGCGTCGAGCCGTGGATGCGATGCGATTTCTTTAAGGTTCAAGATTCCTTTGGCGGTTTCAACACCAACCACCACACGAATTGAATTCATCGGCCAGCCATTCTTCAATTCCGCGGCTTCGATGATCTCGTGCGCCCACTGAATTTGTTCCAGCGATTCCATTTTAGGAATCACAATTCCATCTGGACGATACGGCAGGACGGCCTCGATATCTTCTTTCTCCATCCCCGAACCGACCGCATTGATGCGTGCCAATTTTTCATTTTTGCCGAAGTCCAATTCGCGTAAAGCCTTTGCGATGGTGGCGCGTGCCTCGGCTTTTTTGTTGACCGCCACGCCGTCTTCCATATCCATGCAGATGCAGTCCACACCGAGCGTGAGGGCTTTGGTGATCTTCTTCCAGTCGTCACCGGGCATGTAAAGTAGTGCGCGTCGAGAATGCATAAAATCTCCGTTTGAAGGTTAGAAGGTCTGAAGGTTGGAAAGTTAACCTGTTCACCTTTTAACTGTCAACCTTGAACTTTTTAAGAACATCGTTGTTCTTTCAAACTCAACCGTCTCAGGATTTTAAGAACATGGATGTTGCACAAGTTTACCGCCCTTTTTTCAACATCTCAATTGTTATCAAGTAGGATCTCCACAAACGCGCCCCCCTCCGCTCGCGTTTTGGGTAGTGGCTGTGGAGATTTGTTTATTGTTCATTTTATCTATACCTTTATATATCTGATAATGAAAAACTTTATTTATTGCACAGTTCGGCTTGCATTCTTTCTGTCGCATCGCTCTGAGATATGTAATTGGGCGGATTTGTATATTTGGCAAAATAATATATCGATATTAACCGCCATTCATTATCTAAATCATTTTTGCAAACCGCCGCATCTAAAAGCGGTTGGACTTGAGGATACTCCAATAAATTTAATTCATTTGCTTTATATATCAGCGCGTGGATAGCCAAAGATATATTTTCCTTAGAATCCAATTTTCCAGCCAGAAGACTCAACCGATAAAATCCTTCCTGAGAAATACAGTTTGCGACATCATTTTTGGGTTGGTTATTTATCGCGTCATTCATCCAACTTGGTGCAAGAACAGTTGCGTGATCTATATCAAGAAAATGCGTTCCGAAATCGGTGTATAACCTGATTTGTTGGCAAACCAGCATTCTGGAAAAAGTATCTTGATTTATGTTCATTGCTTGTAGAACTTCTCCTTGAGTTATGACCTTCGATGAACTGCAAGCAGTTGTGGCAATGAATATCAGTAGCGCAAATAAAATCTTAATAGACGTGTACACTTTCATAACAAATCTCCTCCTCACTCTATCTTTTAACTTGAATCTTTCAAAAACTTCCTCGTCTCTCCAATTTTATCCTTTTCTACTTTTCCTGTCTGTTCCCAATAATCTATTAACTGCGTGATCGTTAACACTGCGTGCATGGCGAAGCCCGCTTGCTTTAAAGATTCCTTCGCGCCTGATTGACGGTCAACCAACACAACTACGTCTTTTACAACCAATCCCGCGCTCGTCAGTTTCTCAATCGCTTCGAATTTGCTTCCGCCTGTGGTAGCGAGATCATCAATGATGACGACCGACTCGCCCGCGTGGTATTCGCCTTCGATCTCGGCTTTTGTGCCATAAGTCTTGGCTTCCTTGCGCGGATAGATCATCGGGTAATTCCCTTGCAATGAAATTGCTGTCGCAATCGGGATCGCGGCATATGGTAAACCAGCAATGCGATCAAACTTTAATTCTTTAAGCAAAGGCAAATATGCCGCACCGATTTGTTCAAGCAGTTTGGGATAGGTGATGATTTGCCGCAGATCAATGTAGATCGGGGATTGCAGTCCCGACTTCAGAGTGAACGATCCAAATTTGATACAGCCCGCTTCCAAGAGTTTATCAGCGAGAGACATAAGACGAGTGTCGAGTTCCGTCATGGTTGATTCCTTTTTCGAACCGCAAAGCACGCGAAGAGCACAAAGAATTTCTTTTATTTCCTTCGCGGCTTTAGCGCCCTTCGCGGTTTATATTGCGTTTGATATTCACGATTTGATCGCGTAATGCTACCGCCGCCTTGCGCGGATCATCGCTTCGAGAAATTCCACGCGAAACATTGATCAACATTCCGCGTCCATCCTGACGTAAGCCTGCCTTCATTGCCGATTCCAAATCTCCGCCTTGAGTGCCAACGCCGGGGACGAGAAACCATAAATCCGGCGCGGCGGCACGGACGCGTTTCATCGCGTCAATGTGCGTCGCGCCAACAACGAGCCCGATATTATTTTTGGTGTTCCATGTTTGAGCGAGTTTTGCAACATGAATATGTAACGGATCACCAGATTCAAGAACCAAATCCTGCAAATCACCCGAACCCAGATTCGATGTTTTGCATAAAAGGAAAATTCCTTTTTCTTGATCCTTTATAAATGGCTCGATGGAATCTTTTCCAAGATATGGACTCAGTGTGATGAAATCCACGCCGAGATTCTCAAACGCAGATTTGGCGTACGCTTCGGCAGTGGACGCAATATCACCGCGCTTGGCATCGAGGATAATCGGAATCTTCGAGCCGAGTCGATTCGATTCTTCGTGAATGGCTTCAATGACTTGCTTGAGCGCAACCCAACCTTCCGCGCCGAAGACTTCAAAGAACGCTGCGTTGGGCTTGAAAGCCGCGGCGTAAGGAGCGGTTTGTTTAACGAGATTCAAGCAGAAGTCGAGGGCGGACGCGGCAGATGGTTCTTTAAGGTCCGGAATGTGCGGGTCGAGTCCAACGCATAAAAGCGAGGAACAGTCATCAATGCGTTTTTCTAGAAAAGAGAAGAAGGTTTCCATATTCAAAAATAGAACGCGAATTCTGCGGATTGGGTAGATTTTCGCGGATGCTTTTTAAATTCTCCGCGCGAATCCGTTAAATCGACGCTATCCGTGTTCTATCATTTTCCTTTCAGACTAGGTTTGCGTGCATTCGAAAAAATCTTCCGCTTGAATTCTGCTTTTTGACCAAAGTTCAGAATGAGACCGACTTCGAGATTGGTTGCTTTGAGATAATTGACAAGTTGCGCCTCATGTGCCTTGATAATTTGTTCCGCGGCTTTTAGTTCAATGATGACAAGGTCATTGACCAGCAAATCGGCAAAATATTCACCGACGATCTGCCCATCATAATAAACCCTAATTGGAAATTGTTGTTTCACGGTTAAGCTGCGTTTTTGTAGCTCAAGGATTAGCGCGTTCTCGTAAACCTTTTCGAGAAAGCCATAACCAAGCTTATTATAAACATCGTAGTATGCCGCGATAATGACCGATGTGATTTCTTCGTGAAGCATATTGACTCCTTACATTGAAAATAGCACGCGGATTTTGCGGATCAAACAAATTTTCGCAGATTCTTTTTTAATTCTATCTGCGTTTATCCGTTCAATTCGCGTCATCCGCGTTCCATTCATCAATATAGCACACGGATTCTGCGGATCGGGCGGATTCTCGCGGATTTTTTTATTTTGCCTCCATCCGCGAATATCCGCTTAATCTATGTCATCCGTGTTCTATTTCGTAATCTGCGTTCCGTTCATCAATATAGCACGCGGATTCTGCGGATTGGGCAGGTTTCCGCAGATTCTTTTTAATTCTATCCGCGAATATCCGCTTAATCTATGTCATCCGTGTTCTATTTCGTAATCTGCGTTCCGTTCATTAATATAGCACGCGGATTCTGCGG
>PLNY01000090.1 GCA_003141915.1 Anaerolineae bacterium
ATACGCCTGATTGCCAACCCATCCTTGGACCAATGGCTGGCGTACGCGGCATGTGGATGGCAGCGGGCTTTTCGCTCAATGGTTACGGCGGCGCGGGCGGCGTTGGCAAGCTGATGGCCGAATGGATCATCGGCGGTGAACCCACGATGGATGTTTATGCTTATAAAGCCACGCGCTTCAGCAACTACTATGATGATCCGCAATACGCCTGCGAGCGAACACGCGAGAGTGTGAAATATTATTATCGTCTGCGCTTCCCGAACGATGAATTTGAATGGGCGCGCCCGCATCGCATCAGCCCCGTGTATTATCGTCAACTGGAAATGGGCGCGGTCTTCGGTGAAAAGTTCGGCTGGGAACGCGTCAATTACTATGACCCCGGCAAGCCGTCGCGCCGCATGGGCGAAGATCAACGCAATTGGGGCGGATGGATCAAGCCGCCATACTTTGATCGCATCGGACAGGAACATCTTGCCACGCGCGAACGCGTCTGTCTTTATGACCTGACGCCTTTTAGTAAACTCGAAGTGACCGGCCCCGGCGCGTTACCGTTATTGAACCGCGTCGCCGATAGCGAAATGGATAAACCGATTGGCTCAGCAACATACTGCCAGTTCTGCAACACGAACGGCGGCGTCGAAGCCGATCTCACCGTGACGCGTCTTGGCAAGGAATTGTTCTGGGTCATCACAGGCGCAGCTTTTATTGGCAATGACCGTTCATGGTTGGAAATGCACGTGGATGAAAACGATGGCGATGTTACCATCCGCGACATCAGCAAAGAATGGGCTTGTCTTCCGCTGTGGGGGCCGAAGGCGCGCGAAGTGTTACGCAAGATCACAAGCGACGACATTTCGAATGAAGCGCATCCGTATTTGATGACAAAGCAAATCACCATCAATGGTGTAAAGGTTTACGCTCAGCGCGTCAGTTACGCGGGCGAACTCGGTTGGGAACTTTATGTCCCCTACAATCGCGCCACCATGCTTTGGGACATGCTGCTTGAAGCGGGCAAGGAATTTGGCATCGAGGCCGGCGGTTATAAAGTGTTGGACGCGCTGCGTCTTGAAAAAGGATATCGCTATTACACCGCCGATGTCACGCAACTCGAAACGCCGTACGAAGGCGGTCTCGGTTTTTGTGTAGATCTCAACAAAAAAGATTTCATCGGCAAAGCAGCCCTCGCCAAACAGAAAGCCGAAGGCATCAAACGAAAGCTCTGCACGCTGGTCGTTGACGGCAACGAGTTCACGCAGATCTATGGCGGCGAAGCACTTTATCATGAAGGGAAAGTTTTGAGCCGGGTGCGAAGCGGCGGATACGGATACACTATCAAGAAAAACATTTTGTACGCGTATTTGCCCATTGAACTTGCCAAAGTTGGCAACCGCTTCGAGCTTGACCTGATCGAGGGTCGCCGCTTCGGTGAAGTGACCGCGACTGTATTATTTGATCCAAAAGGCGAACGTCTGCACGCATAAGCTTGCGACGCAAAACCTATTTATTAGTTGAAAGGAAGATCGAAGAATGTTGTCTCTAAACGAGAGCGAATTATTGGAGATCAAAAAAATATTGCAATCCCGCGAGCCCAACCATGGACTTCCGCGTCCGTTTTACCACGATGACCTGCTTTACCGGGCTGAAATGGAATTCATCTGGCGTCAGGGCTGGCTCTTCGTAGGGCACTCGTGCCAGATTCCGAATCCAGGCGATTATTTCTTATTCGAAGTGGATGGAGATTCGATCATTGTAGTGCGCAACGACCACGGGCAAGTGAACGCCTTATATAATGTTTGCCGCCACCGCGGATCAATTATCTGCGAAGAAGCTGATGGTCACGCCAAACGTTTCATCTGCCCGTATCACCAGTGGACTTACGATCACGACGGGAACCTCATGCTGGTGCGCGGCATGCAGGAGGAATTAGATAAGTCACAACTCGGCTTGCATCGCGCCCATGCCCGCGAAGTGGAAGGCATGATCTTTATCAACCTCGCCAGGGAGCCGATGGATTTTGATGCCGCGTACTCGGCGATCGAACCTGTTGTGCGCCCGCAGGGATTGAATCGTGCAAAAGTCGCCAAGATCATGGACTTCGACGTTCACGCCAATTGGAAATTGGTGTGGGAAAACAACCGTGAATGTTATCACTGCAATGTCAATCATCCCCAGTACAACAAAGCCAACTTCGACCGATATAATGCCGATGACACCATCGCGCGCGTCGCGGAGGAACTGGCGATGGTGACAGCACGGAGTGAAGCGAAATGGGGTGCACTGGGATTGTCCATCATGCGCGCCGAAACCGGCATGATCGAATTTCCGGACCCCGAGCACAATATCTGGTATTCAGCCAATCGCACTGCCTTGACGGATGGATTCGTAAGCGAAACATTGGATGGCGAACAGGTCGCTCCGCTCATGGGCGATTATACCGAAGCTGCCGATATTGGCACAATGCGCGTGCGCAGCTTGCCCAACTTTTGGCAGCATGCCAGCTGCGACCATGTCGTCGCAGTACGATTGATGCCGAACGGTTTGTATCACACCAACGTTCGTATGACATGGCTGGTGGATGCAAAAGCCGAGGAAGGCAAGGACTACGATCTCGATCAATTACTGCCCTTTTGGTTATTGACCGCCGAACAGGATTGGCAAATTTGTGTTAATCAACAAAAAGGCGTCAACTCCCACGCATACACGCCCGGTCCCCTTTCCACGTACAAGGAATATAATCTGGATCGTTTCCTGTNNAATCCATAACGATAAGGAATGAAATCGTGATCACTTACGCTTCCCTTCTCACGCAAGAACAAGTTGAACGTGTGCACGATGCCTCGCTCGAAATTCTTGAGAACGTCGGCTTGCTGGTGCGCAACGATCAGGCGCGTTCCAT
>PLNY01000442.1 GCA_003141915.1 Anaerolineae bacterium
ACCACTTCCTAAGTACTCCAATTGTGTGGAAGTGGTAACGTTGTGCAAGGATGCTTTTCGGAATTCCAACCAACTGAACAGGCAAAAAGAACGAATGGCATTCGGGCAAATCGGGCGTCAATTGTGGGAGGTGTTACGATCCGCACCTATGATGGCTGAAGACCTAGCTGACTCCACAGGACGCGACCGGCGCACGGTGGAAAAGTATCTTGAACGAATGCGGACTCTTACCAACCAAATGACCGGTGAAATATTACCGATGGTAGAACGCACCTTCACTGCTGAGGGCGAGATATGGCGCGCACTGTCTGTTGACTTGGACTCTGTCGCTTTGGCTATTGGCACACATGGCAAGGGAACCGAACAACGTCTGAAACATATTAAAGAACGCCGAATCCATGAACGCCAATTAATGCTTACCAATAAATGCGCTCAATAAAGTTTCATTTGTTTTTATATACAATGGGCAATTCCAAAAAGTAAATGATATAGATAAAGCATCGTGCTTTGCTTTTAACGCTCATTCGGCGTACACGAAATTTTGCCGATAAAGTGACATAGCAATGCAACTATATACAAGAGTTATAGCCAGCGTTTACAATGAACCCTTGAAGTTTCTACACCTTCTAATCATTGCAATATTGTCATTAGCATTCTAAAAATCTTGACGGTCTCGCGCTTAGATGGGATACTTGGGTTATCAATACGGCGGCAAGATGAACTCTTGCCGCCCCCAAAAATTCTTTTGAAACAACGATGTTCTTAGGGTGTAGCGCAGGTGGTAGCGCNNGGTTCAAATCCCGGCACCCCGACTCGAAACGATGACTGACCGTCATCGTTTTTGATAACATAAGGCTTTGTGTTAGAATCAAGACGGAGGGCTGATGACCAAGTTTGATGGCGTAATCGAAGCGGTCCGCTATAAAGGCGGAAAAATTGACGCGGTGCGTGCTTATGAACGGCGCGGCGCCACTTTCTCCGATTGCGTCGTGCTCAGCCGCAAGACGTTGATCGAACGTGTCGGGCAGGGCAAACGATTCGTCATCGGCCAGCGCAAGGAATTTATGGCCAGCACGTTTGAAGTCGGCAAACCAGTGAAACTGCTTGGCAAGGACGATCAGCAAATCATAACGACAGGCGATCAGTCCGAGTATGATGAACTTGAGGACGCTCCTGCATTCTAGTTGGCTAGTACGAAAGTCAAGTTATGAAAATCATTGACAAAACCCCATTCCAAACTGAAAAAGGCGAAATCAGCGTGCTGGATCGCGTACAAGGCACACTGAAGTATGGCTTTTCCTGGTATCCAGAGCTCGAAGTGCAGAAGAACATCATTGATCAACTTAACCGGGCCTTGGAAAAGGGGTTTGTGCTTATTCGCAATTTGCAACTGCCCGGCAGTGAAATCACCGAGCCGATCATTTTGATTGGGCAGGGCGGTATCCATGTCGTCTATGTTACGCACTTGCGCGGATACTATGAGGCCAAAGGCGACCAATGGAACGTGGTGGGCAGCAATGGGCGCCCCCAACCGGCACAAAACAATTTGATGAGAGTTGCGGCTGGGCTTGCGAAGGCTTTGGACCGTTATCTTCAATTTCAAAAAATCTCAATCCCAATCCAGGTTGATCCAATTTTGATCGCGGCGGACCCGGGTATGCACATCGACTCGATGAGGCCTGTCGTGCGAGTTTATCACAGCGATGCCATCAAACAATTTGCGGCATGGCTTTTGCAGGCAAGGCCCGTTTTTACAACGGAACAGGTTTACGATCTGGCTGACCGTATCGTTACCCCGCGGCCAAAGTCCGAACCGCCCTTGCAAGTGGTTCCGCCTCCCGCTGCGCCGGAAGCGGCGTCTATTCCCACTGCTGATAATCCCGCCGAGCGTGCGCACGCCATCTTCAACGCCTCGGAGCAGGCCCAGCCGGTCAACCCATCTGACGTGAGTTTTGCGCTTCAAGATGAATCCTCGCAACCGCAGTCCAGCCTGCAAGAATTACGCGAGTCAAGTCCGGCACAGCCTCTGCCAAAGCCGGCGGCCAAAAAACGCGGAATAAGTCCAATGCAGTGGGGGATGTTGGGCTTCATTGTGCTTGTGGAATTCTGCATCCTTGCCGGATTCGGTTATCTTATCTTCTTCAACAAATAATTGTTTGCCACTTTGAATCAGCCTCTCCTATACATCATCATCCCGGCTCATAATGAAGAGAAACGCCTGCCCCCAACTTTGGAGCAGGTCTTTGCTTTTCTTGACCAGCAGAACTATGAAGCGGAAGTGTTGGTCATTGAAAATGGAAGCGCCGACCGGACCTATGAAATCGCGCAAGGTTTTGCCCGCCAGCATAAGAACCTGCTTGTGATACGAGAAGCAGGCCGCGGCAAAGGGCTGGCTGTGCAACGCGGAATGCTCGAAGCGCACGGCGAATACCGCTTGATGTGCGATGCAGACCTCTCCATGCCTGTCGAAGAAATCGAAAAGTTCCTATCGTCTGATACGCCCAAATTCGATATTGCCATTGCTTCACGCGAAGCGCCCGGCGCCCGGCGTTATGACGAACCGCGTTATCGTCACCTCGGCGGACGCTTAATCAACTTGATTATTCGTTTGCTGATTCTTCCCGGTTTGCAGGATACGCAATGCGGCTTCAAATGTTTTCGCGCGCAGGTTGCCGATGATCTCTTCAAACGCCAGACGCTCATGGGCTGGTCGTTCGATATCGAATTGCTTTTTATTGCGCGGCGGCACGGCTATCATATTATCGAGATTCCCATTGATTGGTATTATCGCTCCGAAAGCAAGGTCAATGCACCGCGCGATGCCATGCACATGATTCGCGACATCTTTCAAATTCATCGCAACGCGCGGCGGGGAATTTACAATGCGGATCGAGCCTGACCTTTCGTTCGAACACAAACTTTGGCAAAGTGGATTAACTTACATAGCGGGAATGGATGAAGCCGGACGCGGCGCGTTGGCCGGGCCGGTTGCAGTGGGTGCGGTCATCCTGCCAAATCAGCCGCGTCTTTCTTCGACCCTTAGTGGCGTACGCGATTCCAAGCAGATGACTCCGCTGGCGCGTGAACGTCTTGCGCCGCGCATCAAAGAGTCCGCGCTGACATGGAGTGTGGGATTCGCGTCATCGGATGAAATTGATTCTCTCGGAATTGTCCCTGCAACACGGTTAGCCGCTTTGCGCGCCATCGAATCCCTGTCCCTTTTCCCTTCTTATCTTCTCACTGACTTTCGTCTTGAACTTCCCGAGCTGGATATTCCGCAAACGTCGCTCGTCAAAGGCGACGTGAAATGCTTGAGCATCGCGGCCGCGTCGGTGCTGGCAAAGACCGCGCGTGACGCTCTAATGCGTGATTTGGATTTGCAATACCCCGGCTATGGGCTTGGAAAACATAAAGGATACGGCACGCCGTTCCATCGTCTCGCGATGAAGCGATTGGGATATTCGGCTATTCACAGAAAAAGTTTTTCGTTCCACAAAAATTAAATCACGTTTTATTTTTGTAGCCGNNGCTCTGCAACGATTGAGGGAATTAGCAGAAGCGGAAGCAGAATTGCCCATTGGCTCCAGCCCAACGGAACGGTATTGAAGATTGGATTCAAAAATGGAATATAGATCACGCCAAGGATCAATGCCGCTGAAGAAAGGATGGCGAGGTTCATAAAGCGATTACCAAAGATGCCGATTTTCCAAACGGGATAGTATTCAGAACGAGCCGTATATGCGCGCCCCAACTCGGAAAGCGTCAGCGTGGCGAACGCCATCGCTTCTGCATATTCCGGCTGGGACGGATGAAGTTTGAGTCCGAGCAGATATGCGGCGAGTGTAACCGAAGTAATCGCGATGGTTTGAATCACAATGCCGATCTGCATAAAGCGGTTGATGATCGGTTCGTTCTTGGGGCGAGGCTTGCGTGACATCACATCGGGATCGCCTTTTTCGGCGGCAAGCGCCAGCGCGGGCGCGCCGTCGGTGACGAGGTTGAGCCAAAGCAATTGGATCGCGGTCAATGGTGAANNTGCGCGTGATCAGCGTGCCGAGAAAGATAATCATGATCTCGGCAATATTGCATGAAAGCAGATAATAAACAAACTTGCGGATGTTGTTATAGATGATGCGCCCCTGCTCCACCGCCGAGACAATGCTGGCATAGTTGTCGTCGGTCAACACCATGTCGGCGGTTTCTTTCGCCACATCCGTGCCGGTGATTCCCATTGCAATACCGATATCGGCGCGCTTGATGGCGGGCGCATCGTTGACACCATC
>PLNY01000116.1 GCA_003141915.1 Anaerolineae bacterium
CTGTGCTTACTCGCCGTTGGAGCGATGTTGCCTTCTGGATGGGATAAACGACTGGTTGATCTCAACGTGACCAATCTCACCGATGAAGACTTGGCGTGGGCTGATTACATCTTCGTCAGTGCCATGATCGTACAGCGCGAATCAGCACGTGCCGTCATTCACCGTTGTAAACTAGCTGGTGTGAAAGTGGTGGCAGGCGGTCCGCTCTTCACGATGGAACATCAACAGTTCCCGGAGGTGGATTATTTTGTGTTGAACGAGGCTGAGGAGACTCTAGCGCCGTTCTTGCGGGACCTGTTAGCGGGTCAGGCTCGACGCGTTTATTCGTCTGATGAATTTCCCGATATCCACCAAACTCCTGCACCGCTTTGGAAGCTGGCAAGTCTCAAGCATTACGACACGGTTAGCATCCAGTTTTCGCGCGGCTGTCCATTCAATTGCGACTTTTGCAATGTGACCGCGCTGTTGGGTCATCGCCCGCGCACCAAGACTGCCGCGCAGATCATTGCCGAGTTGGATAGTCTCTATGCGCTGGGCTGGCGCAAGAGCATCTTCTTCGTGGATGATAACTTTATCGGCAACAAGAAGCAGATCAAGTCTGAGGTACTGCCAGCCTTAATTGAATGGCGTAAGGGAAAAACCGGTATGCCGTTCAACACCGAAGCTTCTATTAACCTAGCTGATGATCCAGAACTGATGCGGCTCATGACACAGGCCGGCTTTGACACAGTCTTTGTCGGCATTGAAACGCCCAATGAAGACAGTCTAATCGAATGCAGTAAGAATCAAAACAAAGGCCGCGACCTGGTGGAGAGCGTCAAGCGACTCCAACGCGCGGGTCTTCAGGTACAAGGAGGTTTCATCGTTGGGTTTGACAATGACTCTCCTTCGATCTTCCAACAGCAGATTGATTTTATTCAGAAGAGCGGCATTGTAACGGCGATGGTTGGATTGTTGCAAGCCCCTTTGGGAACGCGCCTTTATGAGCGCATGCAAAAAGAAGGCCGCCTGGTCAATGAATTTTCAGGCGATAACGTAGATGGCTCGACCAATATCATCCCCATGATGGGTTTGGAGCCTTTACGGGAAGGCTACCGTAAAATCCTTGAACAAATCTATGCGCCCAAGTTTTATTACGAGCGCGTTTTGACATTTCTGCGCGAGTATCAGCCTCCCAAAATCAGAGTTCAATTCGAGCCGCAATATATTCTTGCCTTATGGCGATCCATTTACCAACTTGGAATTCGCGGCGTCGAACGCGTTCAATACTGGCGGCTCTTTTTCTGGACCTTGTTCCGGCGTCCGCGCTTGTTCCCACTGGCAATCACGTTGGCAATCTACGGGTTTCATTTCCGTCAGGTTGCCGCCTTGCATGTCAATTGAGTGCGAAGGACCCAACTTATGGGTATAAAAATTATAAAACGTATCAACAGCTTTTGCCAATCTTAGCAATTAATCGAAATTGGAGACACGATGAAAACTCGAAAGTGGTATGTGCTCGCTTGTAGCCTAGCGTTATTCCTGGCGATTCTGTCCTGTGGTATATCCTATAATGTGGGACCTCAAGCAACCGCTCCCGTTGCCCCCGGAACAATGGTTGGTGAGACGATCACCGCATTGGCGGCTCAGGCTATAACCGCAACCGATACATTGACGCCTGTTTCACCTCCAACGAATACAAGCACGTCCAGTGTGATAGCGACAGCGAAAAGTCCGGTTGTTATTAATGATACGCTATGCTGGCTTGGCCCAGGTCCGGGTTACGTTGTATCGAGTTCCATCCTGACCGGCACAAATGTGGTCCTGCTTGGCAAGGGAAGCATTCCAGGTTGGTGGATCGTCAATGATCCCATTTACCACGATCCGTGTTGGATTTACCAGCAGGATCTGCAAATAGATCCCAACTACGATTTGTCCAACTTGCAGACTTTCTATCCGCCCTCTACGCCTACTCCAACCCTTATACCGACTCTGACACCAACCATCGTGCCGACTCTAATACCAACTCTCATACCGACCCTGATACCCACCTCTGTTTTCACGCCAGTGCCAACATCCTGATGCCAGCGATATTTTCAATGTCTTGCAAAGCATGAGCTGAACCAACCCATTTACTTCCAGCCTGATCCGTCTGCTCAAGACGGATCAGGCTGGTAACAGAATCTCCCGCCAAGTGGCGGAGAATAGCAAAGAGTTGGATAACTAATAAGAAGACGGATAAAACGGTGTCGAATGGACTTTAAGGATTATTACGAAATATTAGGTGTACCGCCGAATGCCGATAAGAAGGTCATTCAACAAACCTTTCGTCAACTGGCACGCAAGGTGCACCCAGATGTAAACCCGGGTAATAAAGATGCGGAAGAACAATTCAAGGCGATCAACGAGGCATACCAAGTTCTATCGGACGCCAAACAACGCAAGAAGTATGACGAGTTGCGGGCCCAATACCAGCAATGGCAGCGGACCGGCGGTCGTCAACAGGATTTTGACTGGCAAAACTGGTCGGCTCAACCTAACCAAGGCGCGCACGTCCAATACGCCAGTTCAGAAGATCTCGAAGACCTCTTCGGAAACGATTCACCTTATTCCGATTTCTTCACCAATATCTTTGGCCAGGCGCGCAAGGGTGGCAGAGGTACTTCTTCCAGCCCGCGCCGTGGGCGGGATGTCGAGTATGAAGTCGATCTGACCCTGGAAGAGGCTTTTCATGGCGCAGAGCGCCTGTTGGAAATAGATGGGCGCCACATCAAAGCTGGTATTCCAGCGGGTGTGCGCACCGGATCGCGAGTTCGCCTTGCAGGGCAGGCGGAGCCAGGCCAAAACGGCGGTCCGTCTGGAGATTTGTATTTGATCATTCAGATCCTCCCCAACGACACATTCGAGCGCGAAGGGGATGATTTGCACATGGACGTGCCGCTTGATATCTTTACCGCCGTTGCAGGAGGCGAAGTCCGCATCCCTACAATGGAACGGCCACTGACTCTCACAATCCCGACCCGCACAAACGCCAATCAAAATTTTCGCATACGCGGCAAAGGCATGCCCCATCTGGGTGACCCCGACAAACGCGGCGACTTGTTTGCTTGCGTCAAACTGGTATTGCCTGACTCGCTGACCGATCAGGAAGTGGATAGCATCCGCACATTGGCTTCTGCAAGGCAAAAACTTTCCTAAACATATTCCAAATGAGGTTTCCTATGATTCCCGAAAACACATCCAGAAAAAATTATTGGTATGGCCAATATGAAGGTTACGAGTTGCGCAGCCAGCGCCGCCTGCAAANNACGGAGAGTTCCATGAACCTCGAAAAGTATACACAAAAATCCCAAGAAGCAATACTTGCTGCCCAGCAACTAGCGCAGGAGTATCAGAATCAGGTTGTAGAACCGATCCACTTGCTGTTGGCGCTCGTTCAACAAGAGGATGGGATCGTCCCAGCCATCATCACCAAAGTATCCGGCGGGACGCAGGCCATTCAACAAGAATTGAGTAACGAGTTTGATAAAATGCCAAAGGTCCAAGGTGCCAACCTGGATGTGAGCCTATCGAGTCAGACCGGGGATGTTCTGGCCGGTGCCGAACGCTATGCCAAAGGCATGCAGGACGATTATGTCTCCACCGAGCATTTGCTGTTAGG
>PLNY01000412.1 GCA_003141915.1 Anaerolineae bacterium
ACGCTTCATCCGGTTTTGTCAGATGGCGGTCGGCATGGACTTCGCTGGGAGCATCCTGCTCGATCACATGCAAGAGAGTGACAGGTGCTTTGAATTTCTCGGCCAGAATTGCCGCAGGTGTCAGTGAGGCTTCGGACAGGTTTGAGCCATCAAGAGGAACGAGGATATTCTTGAACATAGTTTAGCTTCCCGGAAAGAACGTTTGATATAACAGAAAGATATTTAAGACCACGATTACCGCCGCGACTAGCCAGGCGACGATAGTAGTGATCTTGTGATTGACCAACACTCCCATTATCTCACGTTTGGAAGTATATATGGTTAATGGAATAATCGCAAAGGGAAGGGCAAAACTCAACACGACCTGGCTTAATACCAGTGTGCGGGTGGGATCGAGTCCCAGACCAATTACGATGAAAGAGGGCGTCATGGTTGCCAGGCGTCTAGCCCACATCGGGACCTTGCGATGAATAAATCCTTGCATGATTACCTGTCCTGCCATGGTTCCCACAGTCGAGGAGGCGTGCCCCGATGCCAGCAAGGAAATCGCAAAAACAAAGCTCGCCGCTCCGCCCAGCAGAGGTGTGAGCATTCGATAAGCTTCCTGGATGGTCCCGATGTTGTTTAATCCATTTGTATGGAATGTGGATGCTGCCAAGATCAGCATGGCCGCATTGATTACACCTGCGATCGACATGGCAATAATCACATCAATCAATTCGAATCCAAAAAGCATGCGAAGCTTTTTCGGATCCTTGGTGACGATTCTTCCTTGAGTTAAGCCTGAATGCAGAAAAATGACGTGCGGCATGACGGTAGCGCCTAATATGCCAGCTCCCAGAAGAACGCTTTCCGGGCCAGAGAAAATAGGCACAACGGAATGATAGGCAAGTTGTCCCCAATCGGGCCGGTCAAGAAATGTCTCGATGACAAAACATACCGTAATCACGCCGACCAGCGAGGTGATCAAAGCCTCTAGTGGTCTGAAGCCGCTATGTTCCAGCAATAGAACGACGAAGGTCAATCCGCCCATCAAAATCGCGGGGATGAGCAGATCCGGCAATCCCGTCCATGCTCCGATTTGGTTAAACAGGCCCGGAAACAATAAATAAACTCCGAGTGCCGCGCCCAGGAACTCCGCCAAATCTGTAGCCATGGCAACCACTTCCATGACGATCCACATCCCGATTCCAGCCCAGTGCGGATAACGATCCCGCATCATCTCAGCTAAATTCTTGCCGCTCGCAATGCCTAATTTTGCAGCCATGGTTTGAATCAGCATCGCCATCAGATTGNNTTCATAGCCAAACTGTGCACCACCCTGGATATTTGTAGCATAGTTTCCCGGATCAATATAAGCTATCGAGGCGATAAAAGCTGGACCGAGGAAGGGCAGCGTGCGTAATAGAAAGCCTTTCTTGCTGGTTCCATCCAATACTTCATTGGCTGATTGCAAAGTGCTCACATCTCCGGGTCGAACAGAGTCTTTTTCTGGTTTTGTTTTCACATCCTTTTTCCTTTATCTTTATAAAATTTCGACGAACACACGATTCGTAATTGCCGGACCAAGTGCTATCGCTTCTTTTCGCCCTCGAAGCTGGATACGCATCACCTGGTCATAACGCGACACTTCAAGCGCTTTCACGCGTGCGCCGATGATTAAACCTAGCTTTTCAAGATGCTTAAGAAAGTCTGTATCTTGTGCATGCACGCGTTGAATACGTGCTTCTTGATTCGATTTTAAATTTGCCAGCGCAATACCTTGATCTTTCGGCATGACTAAATCCGCAGACGGGATCGGCTCGCCATGTGGATCGCGTAAGGGATTTCCCATGGCTGAAGCGATGCGTTCTTCAAATTCTTCCGAGATAACATGTTCCAGTTTTTCTGCTTCGCTGTGAACCTCATCCCATGAATAGCCGAGCGTTTGCACCAGCCACGCTTCGATCAGGCGATGATGACGAATCACTTCCAGCGCAGCCCGTTTTCCTTTAACTGTCAACTTCACGCCTTGATGTTTGCGATACTCCACGAGCGGCGCTTTTGCGGATGCTAGCTTTTGCATCATTCCTGTGGCAGAAGCCGGTGCGATGTGCAGACGCGTCGCTAGTGCGGTAGTGCTGGCAGCTTCGCCGTTCTCGGTCAACTCGTAGATGACCTTGAGATAATCTTGAACGGAATCGGTTAAGGTTTCTGTCATGGTTGTTGTTACCATATATATGGAATGAAACGATATTTTACTTTTGCCTTATAGTCCGCATAGCCAGGAAGTTCTTTTAACAGTGTGCGTTCTTCTAAAACTGCTCGTCTCGCAAGCATGACTATACTGATTAATCCCACTAGAATTCCATATCCCGAGCCAAGCAGAAGAGATGTCCCGACTACAAAAACAAGAATGGCGTTGTACATCGGATGCCGCAAATGATGATAAGGTCCGGTGGATATCACGCTTTGCCCTCGTTCTTCCTGAATACGAACAACGGGTGATAGATAAGAATTTTCTCGAAAGGTCAGGAACAATAAATAGAAGGAGCATAACAGGATTATCCCGCCGACTCCTTGAAGCCAGATCGGTAAAGGAGACCAATGAAATCGAACTGCATCCAATGACATAAAAACCAACCATGCGAGAAGATAAATATTGAGCAGGGGAAAAAGTATCTTATCCCAACCTTGCTGGTCGAATGTACCCAGCCGCATACGTTCATTCAATAATCCGGGATTGTGTTTGCACAGCCATGAAAAGATGCCGATGGAAAAACTAAAAAACAAAACAAGAAAGACCCACGCGGCGAACCAGGCAAGCGNNTGGGAATAAATAATGCAAGAGCAAAGATCACAAAAACTATGATGATTTGCACGACAATCTGTTTGATATTGATCTGCATAAACGCCTTCTGATAGAATTTTTAAGTATACTAAATATTAATTTTGGTATACCTAAATTATTTTAGCAAAAAAAGAAAAACCGGTCAAGGTACGAATTTTCGTTTTAAAACAAATCAGCCGCGAATTGCTTGTTCGCGGCTGATTTGTTGAGAAGGCTGAAAAGTTAGATTGCGTGCGGGGCGATGTACACTGCGATGGCGATGAAATGCGTCAGCGCAGCGAGAATCACAAAGATATGCCAGACCTCGTGAAAACCAAATTTGCCGGGGAAGAAGTCGAACTTCTTGGTGGCGTATATGACTGCGCCCAAAGTGTAGATTACGCCGCCTGCAAGCAGCCATACCAGAGCGCCGATGGGCAGGACTTTCAGCATTTCGCCAATCGCGGCAAGTACGATCCATCCCATCATGATGTATACGCTTGTTCTCAACCAGCGCGGGGCCTTGATCATAATCACTTCGATAGCGACTCCGATCACGGCCAGTGACCAGATGAGCGTAAGCAACCCCCATTTCCAAAAGCCCTGGAACATCACAACACAAAAGGGCGTATAAGTCCCGGCGATCAGCACATAGATGGCGGAGTGATCGAGCTTGCGAAGTTTCTCGATAATCTTTGGCTTGGCTTTAACCATGTGATACGTTGCGCTGGCGGCAAATAAAAGAATTAGAGTGGTGCCGTAAACACTCAAAGATATTTCTTTGATTACACTTCTCCAGCCGAGGATAATCAATGCGATCAAACCGATTGCAGCGACGACGGCGGCAAAAAAATGTGTCAATCCATTAACAGGTTCACGAAGTTTTTTTAACATAAGATTTTCCAATGGGATGATTTTATCATGATCTGGTCGCATCAAGTTCCTTGCTGGCGATCAAAATCAACACGATGCTTGATCTGGCCTCGATTTGTCGGCTCTCCACTTTGAAGCCTGCTTGTTCAAGTGGCCGAATGAATCTTTCGACGACAATCTCGACGATATTTTTGGGTGTCTCGCCCGTGACTTGAGCCAGCCATGCCGCGGCACGATCCAGAATTTTCCGTCCAACAATCCACGCGGCAGGCAGGACGATGAAACGCCCGTTATCTCGAAGAACGCGATAAATGTCGGCTGGCGTATTGGGGTCGAAGATATATTCGGAGGGAAAAGTTGAGATAACGGAATCAAATTTCGCGTCGGGGAAAGGAAGCGTTTGCGCGTGTCCGCGTACAAGATGGATTGCTTTGTAATTTGCTTTTTCGAGACGGCGTTTTGCCATACGAATCATCTGCATTGATTCGTCCAGCCCGATGACAGCCATGCCCATATCGCGTAAGATGGGTTGAAGATATCCGGGGCCGTGACCGATCTCCAAGATGTTCGTTCCCTGAATATACGGAACAGTCGTTTGTATCCAATCATTCCATCGCCCGATGGACACAACGGATGCGACCCAATTATATGTCCATGCAAAGGAATGATAAAAATGATGGAAGAAAAAACGCATGAAGCGCGAAAGAAAGCGCATACGTTTCAAACAAAACAAGGGTTTGACCATAGCCAAACCCTTGTAGTCGAGCCTCTTTTTTTCAAGACGCGCTTGGCGTTTCGCCGCTTGATTTTTTACCAGACGGCCTGCGAATGGATTCAACCGCGCTTTCGCCGCGGGCGCGGACTTCCTTGGTGAACTCGTCGGTTCGAATGCGAGCCTCCTTCGCCACTTCTTCTGCGCGGGCACGCGCGATCTTTGTCAGTTCTTCTGCGCGTGCACGCGCCTCACCCGCCGCGGCCTCCGCGCGAGCCAAAGCATCTTCGGCGGTATCCGATGCCCGATCGCGCAATTCGATGCTCTTTTCGCGGAGCAATGCACGCGTTTCTTCGCCGCTTTGCGGCGCAAAGAGCAAAGATACAACCGCGCCTGCCAACCCACCGACGATAAAGCCAA
>PLNY01000362.1 GCA_003141915.1 Anaerolineae bacterium
GGAAAATACGCCTATGGTTATTTACGTTCGGAGAAAGGCGTGCATCGCCTCGTGAGGCTTTCGCCGTTCGATGCCGCACACCGACGACATACGTCTTTTGCGTTGGTGGAAATCCTGCCGCAGGTCGCTATGGATGATGCGGAAGTCGAGATCAGCCCGAATGATTTGAAGATCGATGTGTTCCGTTCTTCTGGCGCGGGCGGACAGAATGTTCAGAAGAACGCGACCGCGATTCGATTGACTCATATTCCGACGGGCATCGTGGTCACCTGCCAAAATGAGCGCTCGCAGTTGCAGANNCAAGGCGGAATGGGGCAGTCAAATCCGGTCGTATGTTTTGCATCCATATCAAATGGTCAAGGATCATCGCACCGAGTTTGAAACGGGTAACACGCAAGCCGTGCTGGATGGCGATTTGGATGCTTTTATGGAGTCCTATCTTCGACAAAAAGTTTAGGAGATTCTATGTGGAAGAAAATTCGTGATGTCATCTTTACGCGCGAGAACTTTCTGGCTTTGATGCTGGCGCTGATTCTCATCGCACTGGTCATCTTCACGGCCGATACTTCGCCCACCTGGATCTATCAAGGATTCTAATTATATCGGATATGGATAATTATTCAAACCCAGATAAGTTAAACCGCGGAGTTAATCCTTTTCGCGTTGTGTTGAAGGCTTTGATATTGTTTGTTGGCTTTAATTTACTGNNTAGGCAATTCCTGCCCAAACTCCACAAATTCCCGCTGGAAGTGGTTTATTATGATTCACAGGCCGGGCATGGATTTGGGGTACAGAATGTTTTTGATGTGGGCGTCCTATTTAATACTCATATTATTTCTTATGAAAATAAACCTGAAGATCAGTATCGGGTAATCTTTATAGGTGATTCAACCGTTCGAGACGGCACCATCTACCCGGTGGTCAATCAGCAGGGATGCGATGGAAAGATTCTGCATGCGTATGATTTGGGCTATTCTGGCGCCTCAGCGACCAAGGATTTAACGATTCTGCATGAAGCGATGAAATATTCTCCTGATTTGGTCGTTTGGTCGGTAACATCGGATGCTCTTTTGAATGAGCCTAAAGTTTTTGCGATGGCCAGTCCTGACGATCTGGTTAGATTGAGTAATACTTATGATCTTTCGGTATCTTTGGACAACTCTTCTGCCAGTGAAAGGCCGTTTTTTTATGGAAGCGGCGAAATTCTTCTTCAAACCCGCCTGATTATTAATTATTCGCTTCTTTTTCCAGCATACAGAAACACGCAGCTGGTAGTCAAAACCGCACTGAATGATTTGAGGGCTAAGAACGCGTTAAACCCAAACCAAGAGTCCCTTCCTGCGAGTGGAGATTATCTATTCTCGGCATTGATGGCCGCTCGCAAAATAGCTGGTAGTATCCCTCTTATACTGATTAATGAACCAAGACCCAGCGCTATCGTCTCGCAACAAAGCTATTTACAGTATCGGGAGGAGATGTTAAACCTGAACAGGAATCAGCGTTGGACTTTTTTGGACTTATGGAATCTGGTTCCTGATACGGGTTTCTTGGATACGATACATAGAAATGATATTGGGAACGCCCTGTTTAACAAGACGGTGATGCAGGCCATTTTGAATGTCGCTTGCGCCAATAAATAATGGTACACAGGCTTTCTAAGACGCTTAATGATAGTTGTTTTGTAAAATTAAATTTTCGACAAACGCTTAGNNATGCTGGCGCTGATTCTCATCGCGCGAGTCGTCTTCACGGCTGATACTTCACCTACCTGGATCTATCAGGGATTCTAAATGACTATTCTTCAAATCTCCATTCTTGCTGTTGTCGCGTTGGTTCTTGGTCGCCTGCCAAAGGGCCGCCAGCTGGCATTGCTTGCGGTCAGCATATTTGTTGTCTTTTGGCTTCAACCCGTTGAGCCGTTTGCAAAATATATCAGTCTCGCATTTTGGCTTCCTGTTGCCACCTTAACAATAACTGGATTGGCATGGATCTTGACTTCCGCGCCCGAAATGCGTACTTGGAAACAAAATTGGCCCGCCCTCGCAATCCTGATCGGAATCGTTTTGTTGATGGACTTGAATCGCCACTTTAAGTTAACTCAGGCCTATATATCAACTACACCATCATTGACCCTGACTCTGATCGCGCTGATTGTAGTCGTTGCCGCCGCTCTTTTATTAACACAATGGCGCAGGTCTCATCCAATTATGCGAGTCGTTGCATTTATAACAATCATCTTGATCTTTATTTTTTTGAAGACGCCTCAATTAATCAATAATGCGCTTGCTTTTCTATCTGCCGCATATGGGCAAAATCCAGATACAGCTGATGCGGCATTTAGCTGGCTGGGTTTTTCCTATCTTGCTTTTCGTCTGAAGCACACCATCCGCGACCGGCAATCGGGACGTTTACCCTCTGTAACTTTGGCAGAATACGTCAACTATGTGATTTTCTTTCCGGCTTTTACCGCCGGGCCAATTGATCGCCTGGAGCGATTCGTTAAAGATCTGCGGACGCCGCTTCCGCTCGGCGACGAAGATTTGATCGACGCGGGGACGCGGTTGTTTGTCGGTCTCTTTAAAAAATTTGTCCTGGCCGATTTATTGGCTGTCATTTCCGTCAGCGATATGCTCATACCGCAGGTTAAAGGCGCAGGCTGGATGTGGCTCTTCCTTTATGCCTATACTTTCCAAATCTATTTCGATTTCAGCGGTTATACCGATATTGCGATCGGACTGGGACGATTGCTTGGCGTCCGTTTGCCTGAAAATTTTGCCGCTCCTTATCTTAAACCGAACCTGACCCAATTCTGGAATTCCTGGCACATGACATTGACGCAATGGTTCCGCTCCTATTTCTTCAACCCGCTGACGCGTGCCTTGCGGAGCAGGAAACAGCTTCCTGTTTGGATCATTGTTTTCGTAACGCAGATCAGCACCATGGTTCTGATTGGTCTTTGGCATGGTGTGGCGGCGGGCTTCGTGATGTGGGGACTCTGGCATGGATTTGGCCTCTTCGTCCAAAATCGCTGGAGTGAGTTTATCCGCAATCGTTTGCCGTCCTGGACGCAATCGGGCCGCGGCCAGATGGCGATGAATGCGATTGGTGTATTTATAA
>PLNY01000346.1 GCA_003141915.1 Anaerolineae bacterium
AGCGCCATGCTTTGACCGAGGTTAACCTGCCCGTTGAGATTTCCAGCCGCCACCAATCCAAGCAATGCGCCTTTGACCAGTATTTGAAGAGCAATCACGATTTTAATCAGGTTTCGGCAAACCATCAGCCCATAGAAACCAATCCCCAGCAGACCTATACCGCACACAAACGCAAGGTTAAATAATGAAAAACTCATTTGACCACATCCTGAGAATTTAGGATCTGACTCTCCAGTGCATCCAGATCATGCTCACGGCGAGCCCCAATCTCCCTGGCCATGGATCCATCCAGAGGGGCCTTGACCTCGGCTAGTAATCCCAATAATCCAAGCACACCAGAGAAAATCAGGACAATCTGCACGATCAAGTCCAGGCCGCGCTCCTGCCAAAGAACTTCGGATANNAACCGTGGGGGAACAGGCTTGGCTTCCAGCACATCATCTCCTGCCACGCTGATGGCGAATACAAACAACACTGTTACCAATCCTGCCCCAACACTAAGTTCGATTACCGCCACCAGGTGCGCTCCATATAAAAAGAACAAGACGGAACATAAAGCGCTGACCCCCGCCAGCCAGAGTGCGCTCGTAATCAAGTGTTGCGCACGTATCGCTTGTATTGCAAAAACCAGGGCGACAATGATCAGGAATAAAAGCAGCATTTTATAATCCTATACCAAAACCTGTAATGCAGGCTTATTCTTTGAACCGTAAATCTTATTGATTCGTTCGATTTTTGTTGCCATAAGGTCCTCCATTAATTAATTGTAGAGTATTCAAGAGAATGCGCAATGGAAGAATGTCATGGACTTGGAAGAAAACCATCCTTATCCGAAATCTATCAATTTTCAAGTTCAAAGGTTACGGATTCCAATAAAAACTGCGAAGAACGCCCCAAAATCCGTCCCACCCAGCTTCCTCTCCATCCCTTTGGATCACCGCGAAACGCGGGATGGAAGAGAGACAGATAGAACAGCATTCGGCGGCGAGTTAACACGCCGTGATCCGCTGAATAACACGGTGTGTAAATCCACTAACACTCCGTGTTAAAGCAATCAGCACGGAGTGTTACAGCGGGCAAGGCAACTCAGGCGGCTGGGCTTCGCATTTAGGGTTTGCTTATGCGCCTTACGTTTACGTTGAACATCAAAAGCGATAATTACAACCCTTTCATCGCCACCTCTGCCGCGTGGATTGTTGCATCAATAATCTTGTCATCATGCATGGTCGATAAAAATCCCGCCTCGAATTGCGACGGCGCAAGATAGACTCCATTTTCCAGCATCTTCTGAAAAAACTTTCCAAAGCGGACTTTATCCGCGCCTTTGGCCGAATTCCAATCAACGGGTTTTGTTTCACTAAAGAATGTTGTAAACATGGTGCCGACGCGCGTTTGTTGAATCGGAACTCCCGCGCTTTCTGCCGCCGCCGAGATTCCCGCTTCCAACCTGACTGCGGCTTGGTCCAGTTTTCTCCAAGCTTCATCGTCCCGAATCAAATCCAGCGCCGCGAGTCCCGCCGCCATCGCCAGCGGATTCCCTGAAAGCGTCCCGGCTTGATACATCGCGCCCGCAGGTGCGACCATCTGCATGATCTCGCGTTTGCCTCCATACGCGCCCACCGGCAATCCGCCACCGATCACTTTGCCGAGGGTCGTTAGATCGGGTTTGATGGTATACAAAGTTTGTGCGCCGCCTTTGTGCACGCGGAAACCCGTCAGATGGATCGCGCAAATCTTTGAAGATTTGCGAATTGCGATACACATCTACAACATCTTGCTCGCGCACCATGCCCGCAGTAATGGGAAGGAATCCGCTAGGCTGAATTTCGCCGATGTGCGAGATGAATAAAAATCCGTTGCCATCATTGACGCCTTTGGTCGGACGATGGAGCCCATCCGCGTATTGAAACCCCGCGCTTTGGAATGTGACCGGTTTATCGGTCTGTTCTGCGCGTTTGCGTTCAATCGCCACGCGGCGATACATCGGCGCGGCGGTGGATTTGATATCGAATGGCGCGTCCTGCGAAAGATCGTACAGCCAGTTGAAAACTTTTTCATGTTGCCCGGCAGAAATCATTTGCTCGCGCATGGCGCGTCCGGTTGGGACGAGGAAAAAGACCGACCACTGCACTGCGCCAACTTCTTGAATGAACGGAACCATTTCATGAAGAATGTCCACGTTATATTTGGCCACAGTCGTATTGACTTGTACACTCAAGCCAACGTCATGTGCGCGGTGAAGCGTATCCATCGTGCGCTGCCACGAACCCTTGACCTTGCGAAAGTCATCATGGATTTCAGGACGCGGCGCATCGAGCGATAAAGCGACGCGCTTGATCCCCGCCTCGCGCGCTTTCTCGAGTCGCTCTTTCGTCGGCAATGCGGTTGCAGTTGGAGTCAGCGAACATCGAAGTCCGCGTTCGTTGGCGTATGCGATCAGCTCGAACAAATCAGGTCGCATCATCGGATCGCCGCCGGTAAAAACCAAAATGGGATTATTGCCAAACGCGGCGAGTCGTTCGATCAACGCCTTGGCTTCATCGGTGGAAAGTTCACGCGGATCGCGTTGATGCTGCGCGTCGGCGCGGCAATGGACACACGCGTACGCGCAGGCGCGCGTCACTTCCCACGCAATCGTGAATGGCGCCATACCGAAATCGGAGTGGNNTGTGCGTTCGTTTTGATATTGCCGCTCGGCGGCGGCGCGGGGCGATAAAGATTCTAAAGCCATGTTGTCTCCTGGTGGCGATGCTCGATATTCGATAATCGACTTTCGAGCATCGAATATCAAATTACTTCAACCAACGGGCCGCGTCAATCGCATGATACGTAATAATCACATCCGCGCCGGCGCGCTTGATGGATGTCAACGTTTCCAAAGTGACTTTCGCTTCATCAATCCAACCATTTTGCGCGGCGGCTTTGATCATCGCATACTCACCGCTGACGTTGTACGCCGCCATCGGCAATTCAGGAAACGAGTCCTTCACCACGCGGATTACATCGAGATACGCCAACGCAGGTTTGACCATCAACATATCCGCGCCTTCATCCACATCCAACGCGGCTTCTCGCAACGCTTCGCGCACATTGGCCGGATCCATTTGATGGGATTTTCTATCGCCGAATTTTGGCGCGCCCTCCGCTGCTTCGCGGAACGGTCCGTAAAACGACGACGCGTATTTCACCGCATAAGAAAGAATCGGTGTGTTGTCAAAAGCGTTTTCATCCAGCGCGCCGCGAATCGCCGCGACCATTCCATCCATCATGCCACTCGGCGCGATGATGTCCGCGCCGCATTCCGCGTGAGAAACTGCCACCTTCGCCAATACATCCAGCGTTTCATCGTTCAATACATAACCTTCGGGCAAATCCTCGTGATAATGCTCACCCGTATTTAATATTCCGCAATGACCATGATCGGTATATTCGCACATGCACACATCGGTTACAACCACCATCTCGGGAATTTCTTTTTTGATGGCGCGGATCGCCTGCTGGACGATTCCATCTTTGGAAAAATTTTCCAAACCGATTGGATCTTTTTCTGCCGGGATACCGAATAAGATCACGGCGTTCACACCGGACTTCATCGCGGCTTTCGCTTCACGAACCGATTCCCCCACTGACAGTTGATATACGCCCGGCATCGAGCAAATCTCGTTTCGACCCTCGCCATGCCGAACGAACATCGGAAAAATAAAATCGCGCGCATTGAGTTCGGTCTCACGCACCATCGCGCGCAATGCAGGAGTGGCGCGTAATCGGCGCGGACGATTAACAATTAACGATTTTCGATTTTCGATTAACGATTGACGATTGAGTTCAAAAGTCATATTTTCTCCATCGATGTAATGGCTTCGACCAATCCTTCGGCAGTGTATTCCTCCGCCGCCGATGCCACTTCAAATCCTTCTTCTTTTGCGGCGCGCGCGGTGATCGGTCCAATGCAAGCGATCTTTGGATTGCCATTCAGTTGAAACGGATTCATTTTCTGTTGCCGAACGATCTCGATAAAATTTTGCACTGTTGATGGGCTTGTAAACGTAATCCAATCCACGCCTTCCTTCAACGCGGCCAATCCATGCTCATTGGGCATTGCGGGCAAAGTGCGATAGACGGCGATTTCGTGAGCGATGCCTCCCGCCGCGACAATCGCTTCGGGCAATGCTTTGCGCGCAATCTCCGCGCGTGGGAGCAGGACCCATTTATTTTTTAAATCCCCANNTGCAAAATTGATTCGGCAACATATTCATCAGGAACAAAATCGGGAGTCACGCCACGCATCTTCAAAGCATCTGCCGTCTTGGGTCCGATAGCGGCAAACTTCACCTTCAAGTCGTTTGCTAAAAGAAGCCGGGCATATCTTTCAAAAACAACACCCACCCCATTGACCGATGTAAATACAATCCATTCGTATTTATTGATATTCTTCAAAGCCTGCTCAAGTGAATAGGTATCATCCATCGGACGAATTTCAATCACCGGAAAACAAATCGGCTCGAAACCAGCAACCCGCAAGTTCTCAACAAACTCGTTTGCCTGTTCGCGCGGGCGTGTGACAAGAATCCGTTTCATTTGACCTGATCCGAATTAAGAATTTTGTCTGCGCCTCGCGCAATCGCTTCTTGCGCGAGTTCGTTTCCAAGTTGAAGCGCGTCTGCGCCTTGACCTGAAACCTTAACAACTCTTTGTCCATCTTCCGAAATCACCAAACCGGTTAAATTAATAACGGTCGAATGAATGATTGCATGTGCGGCGACCGGCACCGCGCATCCGCCGCCGAGTCCGCTGAGGAAAGCGCGTTCGGCAGTGACAGCCTTTCGCGTGAACTCATCGTCCAGCGCGGCGAGAAGGTTGAGCGTAGTCCGATCTGTTGATTTGCATTGAACGGCTAATGCACCTTGTCCCGGCGCGGGAAGCATCACATCGAGCGGCAACCATTCCGTTATATTTCCATCCAGACCCAAACGAGTCAATCCCGCGCCCGCAAGAATGATCGCGTCGTATTGACCTTCCAGCGCTTTGCGCACGCGCGTATCAACGTTGCCGCGCAATGACTCAATGCGAAGGTCGGGACGGATGGAAAGCAACTGGGCTGAACGGCGCAAACTCGAAGTCCCGACCGATGCGTTTGTTGGAAGCGTTGCAACGGCATGTCCATTTTTTGAAATCAATGCGTCGCGCACTTCGGCGCGTGCGGGAATACATCCAATGGTCAATCTGCTTGGAATTTCAACGGGCAAATCTTTAAGCGAATGAACCGCGCAATGTGCGGCGCCGGAAAGCAACTTGGATTCAAGTTCCTGCGTGAACAATCCCTTGCCGCCGATTTCAGGCAACGGCTTATCGAGAATCTTGTCGCCTTGCGTGATGATGATTTTTTCCTCGCAAACGGAGATTGGGATGAATCTTTCGCAGGCCATGGATGACCCATTGCGTTTGCCGGCGGGCAAGAGCAGAAGGACGGGTTGCAAAAATCAATTTCATGGTTCAGTTAATTCCGCGGCAAGCGACAGCGGACAATCCTCGCCGGAAAATCCACATATACCAGCCTCATGCTCCAATCCGAACAGGGTGCGCACAAGCATTGCATATTCGGGCGCGTGAGGACAAGTCGATTCCGCACGCAATCGACGCGTGGGAGCATCCAATAATTTTTTAACAAGCGCAAGAGTCAAGGCTTCGATGCGTCCGCGCTCTTCATCTGATAGATCCGGCATGCGACGCAAAGATTTTTCCAATTCCATCTGCCGGATCATTTCTGCATGTTGCCGCAAATCTGCAATCAACGGAAGCGTATTCAGGGACGCGAAATATTCCATGAACTTTGCCTGCTCTTCGATCAGAATTGATTCCACGCGCGGAATCTCGAGTGTGCGTTCGTTCAATGATTGTTCGAGATGCTCGTTCAAATTGTCCATGTCATAAAGCCGAACACGCGGCACATGGATCACTTCGGGATCAATATCGCGCGGCACGGCAATATCAATCAACACAGTGAACGATGCGGACGTTCCTGCATTGCAGAACGAACCATATCTGCATGAATCAGCGTGTGAGGCGCGCCAGTTGATGAGATCAAAATATCAGCGCGGATCATGGCCGCGGTTATAATAAGTACAAATTTGGTCTCCCCGTCTCTAGCAACCATAATATGACCAAGCAAGAGACGCAGGAGTTGGTTGACAGTCTGCGTATATTTGGGAGTGAGCCAGTCGCCGAAGCGGGCGAGGATGCCGAGCAAACCGCTGATTAGTGTCAATCAGTCGTGAGCATCACGCGCGGAATCGACGTACTAAGAATAGTTCGTATTAAGAAGAACAACTAATCACCATACCGGTGATAGAACCAGGTTTTCACCAATTGAGTCAGGATAACATAACCTACCATTAGCCCTACTAAGTATAGCCAAAAAGAGGGCGGCAGGGTCACAAATCCGAGCGTTCCTGCCAGGGGCGAAACTGTCAGCCAGGCGCCCACCGTAACGATGATCAAAGAAGTGACGATCAGCGGCCAGCTAGCTCGGCTCTGGATGAACGGGATTTTCTTCGTGCGGATGACATGGATGATCAGCGTCTGGGTAAAGATCGACTCCACAAACCAACCGGTTTGGAAGAGCGCAGGGTTATTCCAGGCATGGAAAACATAAATCATGATCCAGAATGTGGCGTAATCAAAGATGGAGCTGATCGGGCCAATGAAAATAATGAAGCGCGTGATCGATCCCATCGTCCACTTGCGCGGTTTGGTCAACCAGTCAGCATCTACTTTGTCAGTAGGGATGGTGGTCTGCGAGAAGTCATAGAGCATGTTGTTGGTCAGTACCTGGATTGGAAGCATGGGCAGGAAAGGCAGGAATGCGCTGGCTCCGACCACGCTGAACATATTGCCGAAGTTGGAACTCGCGGCCATGTTGATGTATTTGGTGATATTTCCAAACACACGGCGGCCTTCCAGCACACCTTGCTCTAGCACCAGCAGGCTGTTCTCCAGCAGAATGATATCGGAAGACTCCTTGGCAATATCCACGGCGCTATCCACGGAGATGCCCACGTCTGCGGCTTTCAGGGCCGGAGCGTCGTTGATGCCATCACCCATGAAAGCAACGACATGGTCTTTGCTCTGTAAGGCGTGAACGATCTTCTCTTTTTGGGCAGGGACCAGCTTGGCGAAGATGCTGGTAACAGCGGCGGCCTCGGCCAGTTCTGTTGCGCTCATTGTTTCTATTTGCGGACCGAGCAGGATCTTATCCACCGTCATGCCCACCTGTTTGCAGATGTAAGCTGTGATAATCTCATTATCACCGGTCAGAATTTTGACGTCTACATTGAGCGCCTTTAGCCGCTTCAAGGCTTCCGCCGCGGTATCCTTGGGTGGGTCCAGAAAAGCCAGATAGCCAAGCAAGGTCATATCGGATTCGTCCTGAACCGCATAGTGCGGCTCATCGCTGCCGCCAGATATGATTTTGTAGGCTATGGCAACGACGCGAAAGCCCTGTGCGTTCAAGTCCTGTACCAGTTGCTTGCGATGGGCGTCGTGCTCGGGTGTAACATCCAGCACTTTCCCTTCGATTTCCACGTGCGTCGAAAGGCGCATGATCTCCTCCACCGCACCCTTGCAGATCAAAAGATGCTGCTTCTGGTTGTCCTCCACAATGACGGACATGCGCCGCCGCTGAAAGTCAAAGGGGATTTCGTCTATCTTGTGATAATTCGTTTTAACTTTAAGATCCTCCCCAACGTGACCATAATCTAGGATAGCCACATCCATGAGATTTTTAAGACCGGTCTGGAAGTAGCTGTTCATATATCCGTACTCCAAGACACGCTCACTTTCCTGACCGTGAACATCCAAATGTTTCTCCAGCACGATCTTACCCTGAGTCAGCGTGCCGGTCTTATCGGTGCAAAGCACATCTGCCGCGCCGAAGTTCTGGATGGCGTTCAGACGTTTAACAATTACCTTCTTACGCGACATCGCGAGCGCACCATTGGACAGGTTGACGGTCACGATCATNNTGCACGTCCAGATGCTTTTCGAGCACGATCTTGCCCTGGGGTGAGGGTGCCGCTCTTGTCGCTGCCCAGCACGTCCATCGCCCCAAAGTTCTGGATGGCGTTCAGGCGTTTGACGATGACTTTCTTGCGGGACATCGCCAGGGCACCCTTGGAAAGGTTGACGGTCACGATCATCGGCAACATTTCGGGCGTCAGACCCACGGCCACAGCCATTGCAAAGATGAAGGCTTCCAGCCAGTTGTGTTTGGTCAATCCATTGATCAGGAAGACAGCCGGCACCATCACGGCGATAAAGCGGATCATCAGCCATGTAAATTTATTGACGCCTTTGTCAAAACTGGTTAATACGCGCTCTCCCACGATACTGGCGGCGAGTGATCCAAAGTAGGTTTGTTTGCCAGTGTGGATAACGACCGCCGTTGCGGTGCCGCTTTCCACGCTCGTGCCGAGGAAGCCGATATTCGGCAGATCGAGCGGATTACTAATCTCGCCAGAAGCTGGAGGCGCTTTTTTCTCCACCGGCACGGATTCACCGGTCAGGGCCGCCTGATTCAAAAACAGATCTTTGGCCGTAAGCACACGCACATCGGCTGGGATCATATCCCCGGCGGCCAGACGAACGATGTCTCCCGGCACCAGGAGCGAGAGCGCCACTTCGGATTCCTTGCCGTCCCGCACCGCGGTGGCGTTGGTGTTGACCATGGCTTTGAGCTTTTCCGCGGCGTTATCGGCGCGATTCTCCTGGAAGAAGCGCAGCACGATACCCACCAACACGATCACGAAAATGACGATCATCGCCCGTGCGTCGCCGGTTAGATACGAAAGTATGCCCAGTCCGGTCAATAAGATCACCAGGGGATTCTTGACATTATCCACGAGGCGCATCAAAGGCGATTGGTGCTTTTCGCGAGCGATCTCATTCAACCCATAGCGTTTGAGGCGGGATTCGGCTTCTGCCGCGCTCAAGCCGGTCAACTGCGACTCAAGCTCCTTGAGGACCGCGTCCGATTCTTTGTGCGCGTCTTCCAGCAGTTGATTAGATATTTGGGGCTTGGCTGCGGCAGGTGGAACTCCTGCTTTGTTCAATGGTTTGGTTGGTAGGCTCATTCATTCCTCCATTGGAGATGCAAGGTAACGAACCTGGGCTAATCCGAAGGAGAGCGACCATGGGATATAAACCAGGTTACCTTGATCGATGCTTTCTGTGGGTTTCTGTGGGGTAATCATTTAGGCTTGGACTCTGCCTCAGCTTCGAGTTGGTCCAGACGTGTGTAGTAGTCTTTGATTTCTTTCAAGTGTGCCCATGCAATCTTTCCTGTGAGTAATGGGTCATCACCGGTCACATTGGTCTCCAGATCAATTGTGCCATGTTCGAGTTCTATCTCCAGCCCGCGCCGAAACTGTTCCAGGTCGATTTGTGACCAATCAACTTTGAGCTGTGTTCCAATGGAACGAGCTTCTTCCTTCGAGAATTGTCGTTTATTGCTCATGATAGCCTCGCAGTTCTTTCTTTTCGCCTTCTCTCTTTGCATCTCTTTCTTTTTCTTTCTCATCGGTATTGCTTGGTCGTGTTTTTTCTGACATATGTTTAGTCGAAAAATGTTCCCGGACTTTTGCCGAAATTTGATGATCGGTCATCTTGTCCATGGTTTCGATGGCAAGGATATGTGCCTTGAGCCCTTCCTGCTTGATACGTTTTTCCAGCTCGCCCTTGGCTTCACCGGGGCCAAATATCTCGATGGAGTCTGCATCTCGAATACTCGCAATAATCTCATCATAAAATTAATTGAGATCATTTCCAAATTTTCTGTCCCTCTGGTCTTCCGAGGTCACCTCTTTTAATCCTTCTGGAGTTTTAGAATGCGAACTGCCAGAATATCGGATATGTTTTTCGTTATTTGAGATGAGATGCTTGATTTCTTCTTCACCGTCCGTCAGGATGACGATGGTCGCCTCACGATGATCAATCCACAAACCAATTTCCTTTTTCATATGTTTCTCCTTATCTAATTTTGGACGAACTGACTTTTTTGAAATCTATATATCCCCGCTCAACATCGACCGATATTAACTGGACGTGCGTCCGGTCGCCGACATCCATGCCTTCAAATCCTTGTACGAGCTTGCCTTCAATGGGGATGGTGAGAAGCCGGACCCAAGTCCCTTTCTCGGAAGCGCCAGTCACAATCGAATCAAACTGTTCTCCGATTCTTGATTCAAGCAAAAGCGCGGCGGCAGATTTGCCAACCCGTCGTTCGACTTTGTTTGCCGCATCTTCTGCTTCGGTGCAGTGAGCCGCCAAGAGATCCAATTCATCTTTACGATAAGGCACAGGCTTCCCTTCCAGGATTGCTTTCAACAGGCGCTGAGTCAGCAAATCGGGATAGCGGCGGTTCGGAGCTGTCGAATGAGCATAGTCCTTGACTGCCAGACCAAAGTGACCCGGAACATTTCCCTCGGGAAGTTCCGCAATATATTCGCCAGCGCCCAAGAGCTTGATCACAGCCAAAGATAAATCGGGGAAGCGCAGCGGGTCTGCATCTTTTTGCTTGACAAGAAACTCCTCCAACGCTTTTGAATCTGGGAATTCTGGAAGTTTGAACTTATGATCCGCGGCAATTTCTACAATCCGCTCCCATCGTTTTGGTGTGCGAACAACGCGCCGGATCGAAGGGGAATTTTTGGCTGACAGAAATCGTGCGGTCACGCCGTTCGCCGCGATCATAAAATCCTCGATGAGTTCTTTCGCGCGGTTCCTTTCTTCTATTTCGAGCGCGCGGATTTGATCCCCATCGAATATCGGTTTGGCCTCAATGGTTTCAAGGCTCAGCGCTCCGTGAACATGGCGAAGCTCCTTCATACTTTGGGCGGCTTGATCCTGAATGCGCAGGTTTTCTTCCAATTTGGGGACCGCAGAGACAGCCTCAGGCACAGTTCCGCTTCCATCCAACCACGCGGCGACACTGTTATAGGCTAGTTTGGCATGATTGCGGACACGCGCCCTATAAATCTCAGAATTCAGAATAGATCCGTCTACGTCAATTTGCATTTCAACCACAAAAGCCAAGCGATCCTCTTTGAGATTCAGCGAGGTTAGGTCTGTGGAGAGTTTTTCGGGCAGCATCGGGAATATCCGGGCGGCGGTATACACCGACGTGGTATTGTGATGAGCGTGATCGTCAATCGCCGAGCCTTCCTTGACGAGCGAGTCTACGTCGGCTACAGCAACCATAATTTTGACTTTGCCTCCGGGCATTGCCTCGGCAACCGTCAGCTGATCCAGGTCAAGTGAATCATCGTTGTCTATCGAAGCCCATAGGAGATNNCACGAATCAGCTTACTGTCTGCGCTTGCTGGAGTTTGAATCATGTCAAGTTGAGCGAGTGCCTCAGCAGAAAAGTCGGGCAGCAAGCCTCGCTCCAGCATTGCCCGGCGAGCTATACTCTGTAAAATGGCGCGATGATGTTTTTCATCTGTATTCATGGATTATCCTTTTCACAGACAAATAATCTGAGATTGCCGCCAAACCCAATAACATCAAACTTACTCCTTGGGCACTTCCGATGTGCGCTTCTTACTCTTGATCACATTGTCAGGGATACTGACTCTGCGAGCCTCTTGTTTCATCCGACGCACGTGCTTGCGCTGCCCTCTGGACGATTGTTTGGATCCCGTTTTACCTGTCTTGGTTATCATTCTGTCAACTCCTTATCTTGTCATTAGTATTCTTTACGCGAGAAAATTCAATTTAACACGTTTTCTACCTTCATGTGATTCCTATATTCATCCTGCATCAGAGGCGGCNNTAGCTCCTTGGATATCCTGATCATCTCGAAATTAACTTAGCCAGGCCAAATGCTGCGCCTGCGGCGAGTCCGCCGATCAATGCAGTCTGAAGTGCACTGCGAATGGGATGTCCACGAGTGAAACGGCCTTTGACATACCCAAAGACGAGAAGAGCCACAAGTGTAAAACCGATTGAGAACATCAAGGCAGACTCCGTTTTGGAAATCAAGAAATAGGGAGTTAGCGGAATCAGTCCACCAGCAATGTAAGATAAGCCAATCGTCAAGGCGCTCGAAAGGGCGCGTTGGGGATCGGGTTTTTCGAGTCCCANNAAATCGATCCATGCCTCCGGGCGCTGACTCAAAGCATTTGCCACGAGTGCACTCAGCGTTTTTTCGAGACCATAGGATGTTATTAGCAACTGCTCCACCTCCATGATTTCTTTGGCAGGGATTGCCTCCACTTCGCGTCGTTCGATTTCCCGTTCGCTAGCATAATGTTCGCCATCGCTTTTGGCTGCGAGATAGCCACCCAGGCCCATGGCAATTGACCCTGCTGCGATCTCCGCCAGCCCTCCAGTGATAACGATAGCGGTAGAGTTGGCAATCCCGGAAAGTCCAGCAGCGAGTGCAAAGGGCACGGTCAGTCCATCAGACATTCCAATCACAATGTCTCTGACAATTTCAGAACCCTTAAAATGATGTTCAATGTGTGGCGTTTGCGGCATCTTGTTCTCTATTCTTAACTATACAACCGTGTTGAGGACCTATGCAAACGGCATCTTGCCAGTGGATGGTTTTGGTGGCTGGCTGAGCTTGCTCAATGTACGCAAAAAGCTGATCACATCGTCCCGGCCTAGGACGCCCAGAATCTGATCACCAGTCATCACGGGCAATTGGCTGATGCCGTCCCGATCCATTTCTCCGAGGGCATCCACCAACTCTGCCTCAGGTTTTATCCATTTCATTTTGGCAACCGGTATCATCAGTTGGGCGGCTGTTGTGGTTGACCAATCAGAAGAAGGAATGGCTTTGACATTATGCAACGTCAATAAGCCAGCCACTCGGTCATCTTGTTTGACCACTAAACTGCGCTGGCCATTTCCCAGGATATGCTTATTGATCAGTTCGTCCAACGTAGTATTAGGCAAAATCGGGGTGTAGTCGCGGCGCATTGTGTCAACTACACGGTGGCCATCCAAGAGGTCATGGATCGTTTGCTGGTGGATCTGGGAGGATGCGGCCGTTGCTAGGAACCAACCGATAAAGGCAATCCATAAGCCGTTTCCGAAATTGCCGCTGAACATCTGCCACACGCCCAGAGTGATGAATATATATGCAATAAATCGACCCAGGTTTGCAGCGATAAGGGTAGCTCGGCGCAAACTATGTGTGGTTCCCCAGAGTATGGCCCGAAAGACTCGACCGCCATCCAATGGGAAACCCGGAATCAAATTAAAGAGAGCCAAGGCACCGTTTATATAAGCCAGGTACTTTGCAATAGCAAGCAACGGACCCAGTGCGCCGACAAAGGGTTGCAGCAAGCCAAAGAGAATGGCCAAAGCAAAACTCGTAATAGGGCCGGCAATGGCAATCC
>PLNY01000278.1 GCA_003141915.1 Anaerolineae bacterium
CGGTGCTGATTCTGACTCCAATCGGCGTCCCGCTTCAAGTACACGCGCAGCTCGTCACGCCGCCTGATGTTCGCCAGTTGTTTGATTCAATGACGCCTGAAGAGCGCGTCGGCCAATTGTTTCTGGTGACGTTCACCGGTACAGATACAACTCAACAATCCCCGATTTATGATTTGATTGCCAATCATCATATTGGCGGCGTGGTTTTATCCGCCGGCAATGATAATTTCGCCGCGGCTCCGAACACGGTGACAGCCGCGTATCAGTTGATCCAAAGCCTGCAAGCCATTGAATCAAATAGCATACAAAATCTTTCGGGCACTCCAACTGCAAGTCCGCCAAGTCCACATGCTTATGTGCCGCTGTTCATTGCGATGACACAGGATGGCGATGGTTCACCTGGAGATCAAATTTTAGATGGGTTAACGCCTCTGCCATCGGAGATGGCGATTGGCGCATCGTGGCAGCCTGATCTTGCCAATAAGGTTGGGATGGTAATGGGGCAGGAACTTTCTTCGCTTGGCGTCAATATGTATTTTGGCCCATCGCTCGATGTGGTTGATTCGCCCAACTCATCAACCAGCGGCGACTTGGGTTCAAGCGTATTTGGCGGCGATCCATACTGGGTCAGCCAAATGGGAAGCGCTTATATTGCAGGTTTGCATACCGGCAGTCAGAATAAAATGCTGGTGATTGCCAAACATTTTCCCGGTGAGGGGAGTTCGGATCGGCCGAATTCAGAAGAGATCGCCACAGTCAGTAAATCACTCGACCAGTTGAAACAGATTGATCTGAGTCCATTCTTTGCTGTGACCGGCAACGCGCTCTCGTCTAATGAAACTGCAGATGGTCTGCTCGTATCCCATATTCGGTATCAGGGTTTTCAAGGAAACATTCGCGCGACGACGCGTCCAATAAGCTTCGACTCGCAGGCGCTTGCGACGGTGCTCAGCATGCCTCAGTTCGGTCCCTGGCATAATGATGGCGGATTGATGGTCAGCGATGATCTTGGCACAAAAGCAGTGCGGCAGTTCTATACTTCAGGCACCAGCTTTCCCGCTCAAACCGTGGCGCATGATGCGTTTGTGGCTGGGAACGATTTGCTATATCTGGGCAATATTGTTTCCAGCGATGAGCCGAATTCGTATTCTACGGTTTTGGAAATCCTTGGCTTTTTCGCACAGAAGTATCGCCAGGATCCCACCTTTGCCCAGCGTGTCGATTCTGCGGTGCTTCGTATTCTGAGTCAAAAATACCGCCTTTATGGAAGCTTGGATATTGACAACGTGCTTGTCCCCAAAACAGGTTTGGATGCCATCGGTCAATCGCAATCCATTACGCTCGATGTTGCGCACCGCTCAGCTACGCTGGTTAGTCCCGGCCCGAAAGATTTAACCACACTGATTCCCTCGCCGCCTCAAACTTCCGACCGCATCGTATTCATTACGGATAGCGAGCAGATCAAGCAATGCACCGCTTGTCCTGCTCAACCCAACCTGGATGTGAGCGCGCTTCAAAACGCAGTTGCCCAGCTTCTGAGTCCGCATGGCGTCAATCAAAGTCCATTTCTGCGCCTCTCTTCTTATTCGCTCGGCGATATTTCTGCGCTTTTAACGAACAGCAACAATCCACCGTCCAATCTTGAACCTGATCTCAGTCATGCGGCCTGGGTGGTTCTGGCATTGGCCGATGCAAGTAATGGCCAGCCGCAAATCATCAGCCGCTTTCTTTCGGAACGCCAGGATCTGTTGAGCAATAAGCGCGTCATCCTGTTCTCCTTCGGCGCGCCCTATTATTTCGATGCCACCGATATTTCGCATCTCACTGCGTATTATGCGCTTTATAGCAAACAGCCGCCCTTTATCGACGTGGCGGCACGTTTGCTTTTTCAAGAGTTGGCCCCCGCCGGCGCTTCACCGGTTTCAATTTCTGCATTAGGCTACGATTTAGTTTCCATCACTGCGCCCGATCCGAATCAGATTATCCCGCTCACTCTCGACCTGCCTGCGGTTCCCGTTTCGACAAGCGTTTCCACTCCGGTCCCGACCGCTGTGCCGCTTTTTTCGATTGGGGATACCATTGCGATTCGAACGGGCGTAATCAACGACCATAATGGGAATCCGGTGCCCGATGGAACAGTGGTGCATTTTTCCATGGCGCTTACCGGAGAAGGCGGCAATACCCTTCAACAAGCTGACTCGACTACAACCAATGGAATTGCGCGCGTCTCGTTTGGGTTGGATAAACCCGGCCTGCTTGAAATCCGCGCGGCAAGCAGCCCTGCCACCCTTTCCGAAGTATTGCAGCTCGATGTCAGCCCGGGCCAGCCTGCGGCTGTGACCGTGATTGTGCCTGCGCAATCAACCCAGACGGTTGTTGTAATGACCGCAACACCTCAACCGGAACAGAATCCATTTATAACGCGTCAGGGCGCCCCGCTTTTCAACGCGTGGCTTTTGATCATGATCTTGTTATTGGTCGGCGCGTTGCTGGCATTTTTCGTAGGCGCCCGGCTGGAGTCGCGACAATGGGGAATCCGCTGGGGACTCTGTGCGTTGTCCTGCGGTTTGTTGTCTTATAACTACTTCGCGCTTGGGCTGCCCGGTAGTCAGGTCTTTGCCGCTTCCAATGGAATGAACGGGATTATAGGCGTTACGTTATTTGGATTATTGATTGGATGGGGACTTGGCTGGCTATGGTCGCAAATTAGGTCATGAGGCGCGTGTAAGCAGTGAAAAAGCGGGTAAAGATTTCTACTACTGCATAGATCACCAAATTAAGAGTCTGTCGCGAAGTTGCTGACAACCGGCTAACAGTTCACCTCCAACCAATCTGCCACACCAGCCAGATTCTGGAATACGTAATCTGGCTGAAAAGGGGAGTCTTTCAAATCTTCGATCTTCGTTTCGCCGCTCAAAACCAGAACGGTGGCAATGCTGCTCGATTGACCAAGTGCAATATCCGTGTACAATCTGTCGCCGATCATGGCTAACTGATTAACCTGCAGGTTCATCTTGACGGCGGCCGCATCCACAATGAGACGATTCGGTTTGCCAACTACCAGGTCGGGTTCCCTGCCTGTTGCGGCTTTGACGAAGGCAATCATCGCGCCAATATCCGGCATCCAGCCCGTTTCAGTGGGACAGTTGAAATCCGGGTGAGTCGCGATGTAAGGAACGCCCGCCCGCACAAAATCACATAATCTCCAAAGTTTTTGATATGTTAAGGTCGTGTCGAAACCGAGTACTAAAAATTCCGGTTCCTGTTGTACGAGTCGAAAGCCATGCTGGCGGAACTCATCTTCGAGAGATGGTGTGCCTACCAAAAAAAGATTTGCTCCAGGGTGTTGTCCTTTCAAATAAAGCGCGGTGGCTTCCCCCGACGTTAGCACCAATTCCTCTCCGATAGGAAGTCCAAGGCGGGTAATCTTCTCCGCGTACTGGCGACGATGTTTGGAGGAATTGTTCGTGAGAAAGAGAAATTCTTTATTTTGCCTGCGCAGCAAGTCAATGAAACGCAATGCGCCCTCGATCAGGCGATCGCTCAGGTAAAAAGTGCCATCCATATCCAGCAAGAAGCCGCGAACAGTGCTTAATTTTTCAACGTCATTCATTTTGAAAACCTATTCCAAAGACGTAATTTCTTTCGTTCCTACCCCTAAAGATTTTACCACCGGCTAGGTTAATCCCAACTGCTCAATTGAAATTTGAAATTTGGGCGCGCTGTCTTGATTTTTATAACGACTATGTTATGATTCTGCGGCGCTAAATTTAGCAAAGGAGAATCATGCTGAACGCTTTAATTGACGCAATGGAACACGCCATTCGGGAAGTCAAGCAGTGGCCTGAAAAGACGGTTCAGGTCTTTCACCATAATGATTCCGATGGTCTCACATCCGGTGCGATACTTACCCGCGCTTTTGAAAGGCAGGGATGCAAAGTCCAACGCTTCTGTTTGGAAAAGCCATATCCTGCAGTGCTAAAAAAAGTTTTCGAACAGGAGGGAAAACTTCTTGTCTTCGCTGATTTTGCGGGGCGAATTGCACCGCTGCTTTCCGAGTTGAA
>PLNY01000058.1 GCA_003141915.1 Anaerolineae bacterium
CGGAGGGAAAACCTAAGACCTAATGAAGTAATACTAGTGTAGCGTCTCTCTGTTAGAGCAAAAAGTACTGGACATCAATAACATACTGCCGTGAATCGGTAACGCTAATTGAAAAATCACTACAAGCGGCATAACCAAATCGTTTTATCAAAACGCGGTTGGAGGGCCGCTCTGTTTGGTTTCCGTCACTGGCGGAACACCACTCATTCTGGCGAATCGTCCCCGCAAAATCGGGGAAAAGATTCTCTTCAATTGGCATTTGATCAGGGCTCTCCGCCTCCAGGAAAAGACCTGAAGCAACCGATCAAGGACACCGACCGAATAACCAAATACCGCTTCACCCCATCCCATTGTACTCCGCTGCGTGAAGTCGCACCCGACTTTTCGTCGACCAAAAATCCACCGCTCAAGCGGCAGCCATCTTCCCTTCTCGATGACGTGATGAGCAAAAAGACCTTCATAGGGTAGAACAGATCTCCACGTTGCATAAAATCCACCTATGGCAACAGCCCGCTGGTTCCCGTTATGTTCGAATTCCCAAATCGATTCGCCAGGCTGCAGTAGTTCCATCAACTTTTGACGATTCCAAATCGCCGCTTGTGTGCTGAGCCTATATTGCAGACCAGCTGCACATTCTCCAACGAGGATTTCGGCGAATAAGCGATCTGTCGGTTTTGGTCGAGGTAACAGTCGGAGCTGAATAGCCTTGTGATTTCGCGCAAACTCTAGACAGTAAAGCACATCACTCGTAGGCACCCGTCCGCGAAGAAAAAAGTCATCGAGCATCANNACGCGACGCGACCAATCACGGCCGCCATTAGATCCAAGAAAAACAATCCCCGGACGATGCAACTCCCTTTCGCCTGCTCCAAGATAAACAGAAAACGGACAATCGGACCAATGCTCTCTCAACAAATTGAAAAAGGGCGGCCATAGGTCCGAATAGGCATCGCAGGAAACGACTAACAAAGCACAATCCACCGAGGCATCCCAGCTAGAGTTCATAGAAAGAAATTTCCTGCGTGCCATCTAAACGACGAGAACCACGCTTTCAAGCCACCGGCCGTTCCTATTTCCACCCAAAGTCCGGTTCCTTGAAACTGCAAGGTGATTTCGCCTCCAACAGAAAAATAGGCTAGCTCTATAGATCCCCTAACGGCAACCAGACTCCGCGCATCGACAAAGGCCTAAGTAAACCTATTCGTTTAAGCAGAAACAAGCTAAGTGAATATTGCTTGTCCGCATTTGACGCCACTATTTAACCGCATCCACGGCCGACGATGCAATCANNCGTAGACCAAATGAACCGATGCCTCTCCGTTTTCGCGATCGACCCAATTCTCGTCCTGCCGCCATTCTTTTCTTTTTTAAGAATAAGAAGCGCCGCGAATAGACATATCCACCAACCCACAATAAAAGCCGCCAGATCTGTAATGATGCTATAACTAAGATAAACGTATAACACTGCTCTAACGCACATCGCTCCCGCACTTCTGCCTTTCCCTTCCAACATGCCGCATACTAGGCCTACTCCAGATAGCATCAAAAATGTGCCTAAATAGCCATATTCTGTAAGCCACTCAGATAGTCCTGTGAAAACATTGAAGCCAAAAGGGATATACACGATCTCTCTGTCAACCGTGCGTTCTGTTTCGATCCCAGTCGCCTTTTTCGCCTCCCTTACCCAAACCGACTGATTTAGCTGTAGATCGAAGAACTTTAGCGCTTCACCGTCGCCAATTAGCTCACACATCGCCGGGATCGAGGCGCCAGTATACTCTGCGGCGAGCTCACCGTAGCTCCGTTCATCCGTCCGTGTGGCGCTTATCGCCAACCAGAAAACACCCAACGCGATGATCACCAGAACACAATCTACTACGGCTTTTCGGGAATCCATCGCCTTAGCGAGCATGAACCAAAACATCATTATGCCGCCGATCAAAAGAGGGCCTCTTCCGCCAGAAGAAATGCTGTAAAGCGTTAGAATAGCAATAGGGAGAATTATATATATACGTTTGATATCTCGCCCTTGGAAATACGAGTAGCCACCGAGAAGCGCGGTCAAATAACCTAGGTTGCCAAATAGTCGGAGAGATATAGGCATCACAAGATCCTTCTCCGACAAATCATGCCGGAGCGCTTCCAACGATCCGTCGGCGATTGCTCTGAAAGTTCCTAAGCGCGCCGTTGTAATCACGATTCCCCCAATCGCAATCACGCTCAAAAACCAAAAAACGGTTGTCACCATTACACGGATCTTCGACGGCCTAGATACGGCATGACATATAGCTGGCGGCATATCGGTAAACCAACGGCCAATTCTCGGATGGTTTATACCGCATCCAACGACAGTAGACGTCCAGAACGTTAAATGTGCCGCTATTATTAGGACAACGCCGAATGACGTCAGATAGCGGTATGCATCACCGCAGAAAAACAACATACAAGCGCTAAACGCCCACATACCCGAAAACGCCGTCACTCCGTTCGCGATTGACTTCCTGAACGCAACGTTGAGCAGCACGATAGCCGACAGGCAACCCGCGAGCAACAGTGGTCTTAACATCGTCTAAGAGACTCGAAGATAACCTATGCGATCTCAGGCCGTTCTTTCCGACATCCAGTCACCATTGATTAATCGTTCGGGGAAATCCCCAGTTAACGCATTCTTGGTCGGCCCGCGATATTTTGAGTAGCAATCTAATCACCATAAGAGTGGTAAAGGGAAGCTGTAATACTGTCGAGATCCCTTATGCTATTCTGATGCTGTTTTCTCAACCTTTCTCGATAAGACCGTCAGGTCGGCGTCCCGACCGCTCGAAGCACCGTAAACCTCTCCCATGTCCAGAGGCAGTAGAGCCATGCAAGCCCCAGCATTACAAACCAGGCTAACGCCGCCCTATCTTTTAAAAGAATAGCAAAGGCAGCTAGACCCAACATGACCAACAACCGGTATCCATTCACTCGAATCCTCACCTTTTTCTCAAAACGCTCCCCAAGCGCCGCCGTAGAGAAAACGTACAGGAAATTTCCGACCACCAGCCCCCACGCCGCCGCTAGGTACCCACCGATGGGCACAAACAATCTGTCAAAGATGAGGCTCACGATGACACAGCCTCCCAGTATAATCGCCATGTAGCCGGTCTTCTGTCGAAATTCCAAAACCTTGTGACAGTAGCTCCCTACCTGCCAAAGAACGCCGGCTAAAACCAAAACGGGTATCGCATTCCCACCAGCCACGTAGGCTTCATTGAGCAGCCGTTTCAGCCAATACTCTTTCGTCATTTCCACCATTGCGATAATAAAGACCCCCGTCATCAGAACCAAATTGATCGCTTCATTGATAACTACATTCACCATTCCGTGCTGACCCGCATCCCACGCCTTCATCAATAAAGGATGCAGTGTCATTATTACCGGAGTCGCGATAAGGCTTACAAGGCCCAATGCCAACGTCGCATTGGCCGCATATATGCCTACATAATGGGCGCCTTG
>PLNY01000360.1 GCA_003141915.1 Anaerolineae bacterium
AACACGCTCGATACGCGCGGCGCGGTTGGCGTCACCGAACGTCAGGCTTTCTTCCGTCGCATGCGTGACCTCGCACGCCGCGTTGCTGAAGCCTATCTCGATCAGCGTAAGCAATTGGAATATCCGTTAATGCGGGAAAAGGGAATAGTGAATAGTGAATTGGGCAGGCCTGACGCATTATCCACTTCCCATTCCCCATTGCCTATTCCCAATTCTCCATTACCTTTCTTGCTTGAAATTGGCATTGAAGAATTACCCGCAAACGATGTTGATACTGCTCATGCATATTTGACCACCCGCGTTCCTTCTTTGCTCGATGAACTTCATTTGGAACATGGCGACGTTCGCATCTTCTCGACCCCGCGGCGGCTCGTCGTTTCGATAGCGAATCTCAGCCCGTACCAACCAGACCGCGAGGACCTCGTCAAAGGTCCGCCCGCCGATAAAGCCTTCGATAAAAACGGAATCGCTTCTGCCGCTGCAATGGGCTTTGCCAAAAAGAATGGCGTGAACACTAAAGATTTACAAGTCCGCGAACAAGATGGCGGCAAGTATGTCTTTGCTGTGGTCAAGCAAAAAGGACGCTCCGCACCTGAAGTGTTGGTTGAAGCATTACCCAAACTTGTGGAAAGCATCAAGTTTGAAAAGTCCATGAAGTGGAATGAGTCTGGTGTTTCATTCTCGCGTCCGATTCGCTGGTTCGTGGCTTTGCTTGGCGAATCAATTATTCCGTTTGAATATGCTGGTGTAGTTTCAAGTAATGTCACGCGTGGACTGCGTCCATACGATTCGCCTGAAATCAAAATTGAATCGGCTGATAAATACCTCGACATCATTCGCGAAGCAGGTATTGTTCTCGATAAAGAAGAACGCAAAGCCTCTATTGTGGAACAAGTCAAACAAGCCGCGGCATTAGTCAGCGGTGAAGCCATTTTCGATTATGTAGGGGCGACTGGCCAGTCGCCCTTACTGGATGAGGTCACAAACCTTGTTGAAATGCCGACCGCGGTAATGGGTGAATTCAATTCTGAATTCTTACAATTGCCGCGTGAAGTTTTGATTTCTGTGATGAAAAAACATCAACGGTATTTTCCTATTACCCCCCTCCATCTCCCCCCATTTTCGGGGAAAATGGGGGGAGAGAAAGAGGGGGGCGAGGGATTACTTCCTCATTTCATTGCCATTCGCAACGGCGACGACATCGGCATTGACCTTGTCCGACAGGGAAACGAGCATGTGCTCGGCGCGCGCTTTGCAGATGCAAACTTCTTCGTCCGCGAAGATTTGAAACACAAACTGGAAGAATTTCGTCCCAAACTTTCCGGATTGATATTCCAAACCAAACTCGGTTCGATGTTGGATAAGTCCGAGCGCATGTTGAAGCTCTCTGCTGAAATCGGCGAGATGCTGAACTTCGACAACTTGGAACTTTCCAACTTGCAACGTGCAACTTTTCTCGCGAAGGCTGACCTCGCAACGCAAATGGTCACTGAGATGACTTCGCTTCAAGGCATCATCGGACGTGAATATGCAGTGCGAAGCGGCGAGCACGCCGAAGTGGCATTGGCAATCGGCGAACAATATCAGCCTGTGCCAAAATCAAGGATTGGCGTCGTGGTTGCGCTGGCAGATCGAATTGATTCTTTGGTTGGTCTCTTCGCGGCGGGGTTGATACCTACAGGTGCAAAAGATCCATTTGGTTTGCGCCGCGCTGCGATTGGTGTTGTCCAGCCGTTGATTGAGCATAACATTTCATTTGATCTGCGTGAAGCAATCAAGCAAGCCGCAAAGTCACAGCCAATTGCTGTCAGTGATGAAGTTCANNCGAATCAAGTATTGGAATTTATTGCTGGTCGTTTGTCGGTTGTGTTGAAAGATGCTGGATATAAATATGATGTTGTTGACGCGGTATTAGCTGAACAAAGTTTCAATCCTGCGGCTTCCGCAGACGCAGTCAAACAGTTGCAGGTATGGGTCGAGCGGAAAGATTGGAATACGATACTACCCGCCTTTGCGCGTTGCGTCCGTATTACGCGCGATCAAAAACAAACGTTCAAGGTGAATCCAAAAGATTTTGCAGAGAAAGCGGAAGAGGCGTTGTTCAAAGCTTTGGAAAAAGCGGAATCCGCTAAACGTCGAGCAGGCAGCGTGGATGATTTTCTCAATGCCTTCGTCCCAATGATTCCGGCTGTCAATGAATTCTTCGATAAAGTCCTGGTTATGGCAGACGACAAAGCATTGAAAGAAAATCGGTTGGGTCTATTGCAAAGGATTGCAGCATTATCCAGCGGCGTTGCCGACCTTTCCAAACTTGAAGGTTTCTAAAATAATGAGACGACCGAAAGGTCGTCTCTTGTTTTGCTCATCAGATAGTTCTTAATGTCTCATGGATGAGCAGTATAATTTCCGAAGCTATGTCCACCACCGACGAAATCAAATCGCGCATTGATCTTGTTGACCTCGTTTCCGAGGCCGGCGTCAAACTGCGCAAGACCGGCCGGAACTACACCGGCTTTTGTCCGTTCCATGCCAACAAGCGCACACCCGCTTTCGTCGTCTGGCCGGAGACGGGAACATGGCGTTGTTTCGGCGAATGCAACGAGGGCGGCGATATCTTCAAGTTCGTGATGAAGAAAGATGGGATCGATTTCAAGGAGGCGCTTCAAAAACTCGCCGACCGCGCGGGCGTGAAGATTGAATCGTATCAACGTGAAACACCGATACAAAAAGAAGCGTACCAGCATCTTCGCGATTTATTGGAAGATGCGATACTCTTTTATCGAAACCATCTCCTCAACAACAAAGACGTTCTGACTTATTTACATGAGAAGCGCGGACTGACCGACGCAACCATCGAGACCTTTGGGCTGGGTTACGACCCCCCGGGCTTTGACAACGCTTTGAAGCATCTCACCCAACGCGGCTACTCCGAGCAGGATTTGCTCGAGGCGGGTTTGCTTTCCGAAAGCGAAAGCGGCAAACGCTTTGACCGCTTCCGCCATCGCATCATGATCCCGATCCGCGACGAGAATGGACGCATGGCCGGTTTCGGTGCGCGCATCGTTGATCCGAATGATGTTCCCAAGTTTTTGAATTCACCCGAAACACCGATCTTTACTAAAGGTCATTTACTTTACGGATTGGATCGCGCCCGCAAGCCAATCCGCACGGCGGATCAGGCCGTGATCGTGGAAGGCTATCTCGATGTCATTGCGGTGCATCAGGCGGGATATGAAAACGTCGTCTCGCCGATGGGCACGGCGCTGACTGAAGAACAATTGCGTTTGCTCAAAAAGTTTACGCGGCGCATTGTCCTTGCACTGGACCCGGATACCGCCGGACAAAAAGCCGTATTGCACGGACTCGATGCGGTGCGTTCTGCGATGGATCGCGAAGGCGAATTTGGATTCGATGCGCGCGGCTTGCTTCGAAATGAAGCGCGCTTGCAAGCGGATTTGCGCGTCGCTTCGATGCCGGATGGTTTGGACCCGGATGAAATCGTGGCGCGCAACCGCGA
>PLNY01000041.1 GCA_003141915.1 Anaerolineae bacterium
CTCGTGGACTTTATGCTGAACTTAGGCAGGCATTTCCAAGGGAAAGCTTCGATAAGCACGAGACTCTTCATCCAACCGTGTCTGAGATCGATCTGGATCAGGGTGCTGGCCTATCAGTATTTGAAGAGTTGAAAAAGGCAGGAGCCGAGGTGGGTACCAAGCAGGAATTACTTGGTGAGACTGGGAAAAGATCACCGTACCTGTGCGTTCGTTTCTCAAAAGCCAATCTATGGGCACCGATCGTAGCATACACTACAACCAGAATTCTTCCAATTTCAAGGAGCTATTCAGGAAGCTTTTCTATATAGTTTACCCCGCCATGAGAATACGGAGAAAAGATGAACATCGAAGAAGCACGAAAGGTTATTTGGTTGAAAAGCAATCCTCGTACGTTGGGGAAATTGCTGGACGAGGGCTATCTCACCAAGGAACGGCTGAAATGGGCGGCTCAATGGGCGTATAACCCCAGACTGCAAGAAGCTGCCAAGGTGCTCCTCAACGCTGGACAGCCTAATGCGGGAAGGATTCAAATGCAAGCCGCGGCAGCGAAAACTCATGAAGCTCCAGTTCCCATCGGGATAAGTCTGGATCAGGCACGTGCTACTCCTTGGCCTCTACCTCCTTATAAAGGACAGCCAATCGGGATTCTTGTGGAATCCAAACAATTATCACTAAAGGATCTGGGCTATGCCGCAGAAAATGCGTGGGAAGAGAGAGTCAGGCAGGCGGCAATTGCGCTTTCGCTTGTACGACTAGAGCAGGTCATTAAGGAACCTACCCCCTCCGCTGGTTTTGTGCATATCAATTCTGGTGGGAGGAGTTATTCTGAGCGACAGCAATCTTGGTTGACCTTTCTCGATGGATTGGTAACTGGTCTTACCTTTGCAGCAGTGATATTCTTGGCCATTTATTTGATAAGGTCTTTTTCAACTCCTCATCCGGAAGCCAAGAACTTAGCCACGTCTTTTTCTACACCGATCGGGACTCTAATTGTAGTGCTTGCAGTTGGTCTTACGATCTTCGTTGGCTGGTTAGCGACTTCAGTTCCTGAGCAAATCTCCAAGAGATTGACCAAGCAAATTGAGGAGTATCGTCGTGGCCAGGAGGGAGAGGACCGTGTAGTCGAACTGATCATCCAAGCTCTGGATGGAAACTGGCATCTCTTCCGAAACATTTCCCTTCCTGGACGCAATCGGGGTGACTTGGATTTGGTATTGGTTGGCCCTCCCGGAGTTTGGGTTCTTGAGGTGAAGAATCTTCGTGGCGAGTATCGAAATATCGAAGATCGATGGGAATATCGGCGTGGAAAAAGATGGACAACGGCCAAAACGAATCCGAGTCGCCAGGTGCGAAGTGATGCCATCCGGTTAGCCAATTTCTTGAAGGCCGACCATCTCAACCTATACGTGAATGATGCGGTGGTTTGGGCGAATCAGGAGACCCCTCTAATTGTGGACAATCCTTCGGTGGCGGTCTGGATATATCAGCGCTTAGCTGACGAATTGGGAAATATCTGGCAGGTAGAAAAACTCTCTAAAGCGGAGAGGGAGAAAATCACAGCCAAACTTTCAAGGTTAATTGAACAAGCTAGCAAGAAGAACCAATCGAGCATGGAAGCATGGCGTGTGAGCGGATAGGGCATTTGAGGGAGCGCTGTAAAATCGAAGGAGATGCAACATGGATAAAATCTTTTTCCAAATCTTTCTTGCCTTGCTAGGGATAGTTATAGGAATTCTTTCGCAGGTGGTGCAGCCACGAGTGCAAAAGTGGATGCTGTTCATATTTGGCTTATTGCTTTTTTTGTTCGCTGGGCTTTGGGGGGGATATAGGTTGGCGACGAAAGAATTGGCGCCAACTCAGATATCTCCTACCGCCTCTAGTAATCTGACATCAACTCAGGCACAAACGACGGAGGTATCACCAACTAGTATCACGGCTTCTGTAACTCAAACTTCTCCTTCAGTTATCGATTGGCCGCTTGGCAATCTAATCTTTCAAGAGGATTTTGAAACACTGCCAGTCATGAAGGGTTGGAATATCAACGGATCTTTTCAACGGGTTAGCGATGAAACTGGTAATCATTTGTGGCAAACATCTACAAATAGCCAAGCATATTTTACCTTACCAGTTTCAGGAAGTGACTACGCAATGGAAGCCAGAGTCATGCAGGTTTCGGGTGGTCAGGCTTTCCCTATTCTTGCGATAAGGTATACAAACGGAAGTCCATGCGAAAGTGACTATCGAACATATTTTGATACTTCTTTGGGCTGGTTGACTTTAACGGAGTTTGGTTTAACTGCAAGTGGAACTTGCGATGAGTTACGTGTAGGAGGGACAGGACTTATCGCTGGTCAACGTATCCCTCTTTCCAACAATACTTGGTACAAACTGAGAATCGAAGCAAAAGGAGCAGAAATCCGTGCTTATCTAAATGATCAGTTTATGCTTCAAGGAGTGAGCAATCCTTTGCATTCAAATCAAGTAACAATATTCGCCTATTCAAGCGGTAATCCGTTTGTGTTCGACTTTGATGATATTAAGATATGGTCTTTGGCACCTTAGCCGTTTGCCGGTCCAATACTGAAAGCTCAATGCCCACGTCTACACCATGCTCTCTCATATTCGATTCATGGGTCTGCACCACCAGAAAGATGAACTTCCTCCATGTATAAAATCAGCCCGTCCGATTTGACCTTCAGCTGGGATGGATGCAAGTATTGCTTCTATCTCAAAGTGAAGCACAACATTGTGCTGCGTGGCCCATTCCCCGGTATCTTTACGAAGATGGCGAATTTGACCAGTGAATTCTATCTGGGCAAGCCGACCAGCGAGATCTCTCTGGATCTGCCACCAGGCTTTGTGAAGCTGAAAGAGAAGTTCGTCAAATCAGCGCCTATCTCGATCCCCGGCGCTAAGTCCCAGTGCTACATCAATGGCCGCTTCGATGCCGTTATCCAATTTGATGATGGTTCCTATGGGATCGTGGATTACAAGACATCCGAAGCGAAGGATGAACATGCCATCTTCTACAGCAGACAACTATCAGCCTATGCCTACGCCTTGGAACATCCTGCTCCCAATGCTCTAGGTCTGTCGCCGATCAGCAGACTCGGATTGTTTATCCTCACCCCGGACCGTTTTGAACGCATGACCAATAACGATATGGTCTTTGTGAACAAAGCCACCTGGATGGATGTGCCTCGAGATGATGAAGCTTTCCTAGCTCTGTTGGGCGAGGTCATGGCCGTTCTGGATACTCCCACGCCGCCGAGATCATCGGAAGACTGTGGGGTCTGTAATTACCGGAACAGCATGCAGGAATTCTTGGCAAGATAGCGCTGGTAAACCGCTCAGCCTGCATCTCGGTAAGGTGCTTGTGGTTGAACCAAGACGCATTGCGTTCTGCACATTAATCAACTCAAGTTGTGCTGCAGATGATCAAGAGTGCGAAATGAACTTATGGGATGTGATCTTGTGTTAAGATTGTCTGGCTCCATTA
>PLNY01000416.1 GCA_003141915.1 Anaerolineae bacterium
AACATTTCTTCACGGCATCGTAGTATTATATAAATAGTAGCATAAATATGGTAGCATATCTTAGTAAGAAGTAGTATTATAAATATGGTCGCACATCACAGCAAAGGAATTTGTCTTCATGAAAATAGTTCCTAATGTTCACCTTATTCCAAACATCGTTGCCAATCCATATCTGATTGTTGACCCAGACGGGCTGACGCTAATAGATACTAGNNCATAGATACAGGACTGCCCGGCAGCCAGAAGAAGATTCTTAATTACATATCTGGCTTAAGTCGTTCTCCATCCGACTTGAAGCGGATCATCATCACTCACGCCGACATGGACCACACCGGCAGTTTGTCTGCGCTCAAAAAAGCAAGCGGTGCGCGCGTTTATGCCAGCGCGGTCGAATCCGAGGCTATGTCCAAAGGGCGGCCTTCTCGCCAGATCAAGCCCAAGAATTTTTTCCGTAGATTATTAATGGGAGTTGTGAGTCGCTTTATGAAAGCCACGCCCCTACGCGCCGACGAAATCTTGAGCGAAGGACAAGTCCTGCCTGTTCTGGGCGGACTGCACGTCCTGGAAACACCCGGTCACACCGCCGGCCACATTTCCCTTTTCTCGCCATCCACTGGTATTTTATTCACGGGCGATTCCATTGTCGCACGCGGGGAAGGATTGGTGCGTTCTCTCCAGCCTCTCACGTGGGACGAAGCCAAGGCGGACGAGTCGGCCCGCAAGCAGGCCGCGCTCGGCGCGTGTATTGTCTGTTCCGGACATGGACCGGTTGTCATGGATGCGGCGAGTAAATTCCCAAAGATTTAATGGGTATTTTTGCAACGAAATTGTTAATGTTTTTCTGACCATTTAGTGTAAAAATAGATTTGTAGAGAGAAACAGTTTAATTTCTTCTTATTCAAGGCACAACTTTTCGTAAGATGGAGGCTCGTTATGTCACTCAAAAAGATCGTTACTCTATTCCTTTCGCTGGCAACCCTGCTGGCATCCTTTGCCTTCACCGGCAATGCCCTAGCCGCGTCGGGTTGCGGCGGTCCCTACCAGGTTCAATGGGGAGATACCTTAGCTTCAGTCGCATACAGATGCGGAACATCCCAGGATGCGATTCGACAGGCTAACCCCAATCTCAGGTATTGGCTGTACGCCGGTCAAACGATATCGATGCCTGGCAATTACGGCAACAACAACGGATACAATAACGGACGCAATGGATACAACGGATACAATAACAACACATACAATCCNNTATGTAGTTCAATGGGGCGACACACTGCGCAACATTGCACATCGGACGAATGTCAATCTAAATGACCTAGAGGCAGCCAATCCGCAGCTTTGGAATCCAAACTGGATTTTTGCTGGGCAAGTCATCAATCTTCCCAACGCACCCCAGTACTATACTGTTCAGTATGGTGACACACTCGCGATTATTGCAGCGCGTTTTGGCACCAGCCTGTATAGTTTGGAGTCGCTCAATCAACTCTGGAACCCAAACTTAATTTACCCCGGGCAAGTCATTCGCGTCTGGTAAGCAAGAGGNNGATTACAAACTATCCAATCACTAAGTTTGATCTACTACAAAGATACAGAACGGTGTTACGCCCGATTCCACCTTTGAGGTTTGACGCACAAAATTTTTCATCGCTACGCTGATCATAGCCAGATCGATCCGGCACAATTCAGGATGATTGGTAATAATCGCTGCATAAGGACAATGTGCAAATAGCAGGCGCGGGCCTTGCGCGCCTGCTTCCCAATGTGCTTGATAATGCAATTCATTTAACTTTTCGACGATGGTGGTCAGCCGCTTTGCCATGGGGACATTTAGGTTATTCTCGCCAAATCGAATGACCAATTTTCGGGCAATTGCATCGATCGTTTTATCCCGCTTCGCAGGAGAAAGCTTTTTTAGAAGTTCTTCCAACAGCGCATCGGATAAAAGCCCGAAATTATCGCCGAGAGATTTTTCAGATAATCCGTAGTACTTCACCGGACGTCCGCGCCCCCCTCTTCGCTTCACGCCGATCAAGGCAATTCTTCCATCCGCCAACATAATGGATAAATGATGTCTCACAGTAGCTGCAGACAGATTAAGCCCGCGGCCAATTTGAGCTGCCGAAGCGGAATGCTGCTTCTTCAAGTAATTCAGTACATGTTGCCGGACGGTTATCATAGGCATTATAGTATTATACTCATAAAAACATTTTTGCAAATATATTTTTGCATAATTCCGTTGACTTCGGCGATTGCGGTGCTATAATTCACCAAATGAAAATCTATTTATTGGTTCTTTCAAGCAAATTATGACACGCCCAAATTGACCATCGAAGAGAATGACTTTAACTTGGGAAACATCGTATGCCATCGCTTTAGAGTTGAAACGTTTGCATTCAGATGTGAACATCGAAGATGTAACGCTGCAACAAATCCATGATTGGACTTTCCAGCTTCAGGAATTTGAGGATGATCCTGCTCTTTGCAATGATGAAATCCTTTCCTCAATTTATCAAGAATGGTTCGAGGAGTTAATCCATGACAGACAATAAAGAACTGAACGCTCCGGGTTATGAAATCCCAGACGATCTCCAGCATGCGGTCAGCATCACCACGCTGGATCGTTTGTATAACTGGGGACGCCGCTGGTCGGTCTGGCCGATGATGTTCGGATTGGCTTGCTGTGCAATCGAAATGATCGCCGCACAGGCCGCTCGTTACGACCTCGCCCGCTTCGGCATGGAAGTGATGCGTCCCAGCCCGCGCCAATCAGATTTGATGATCGTCGCCGGAACCGTCACGAAGAAAATGATCCCAGCGATTGTGCGTCTTTACAACCAAATGCCGGAACCAAAATACGTCGTGGCGATGGGCGCTTGCGCATCCGGCGGCGGCCCATTCAAAGAGGGTTACAACGTGGTCGCCGGTGTTGACAAATTTGTCCCTGTGGATGTTTATATTCCCGGGTGTCCACCCACCCCGCAGGCTCTGACCGCCGGCTTGATGAAGCTGCAAGAAAAGATCGATAAAGAGTCCATTAGCAAAGTGCGCTGGTATCGAAAAGGTTCTGACACAGCATTGATTCCGATTCCTGTGCTTGGACCGGATTTGATGGACCCGCGCAACTATGCCGAGTACAAACAACTTGCCGCGCACACCGTCCCTACAGAGGAGAAATCCGCAGAGACCCCAACCGAGGCGAAGGAGTAATCATGGCTGCTACCCTCGTTCATGCTGAGACCCTCGATCTTGTTGCGCGTTTCCCCGGGTCCGTCACCGCTGAAAGCCGTCCCAGCTACACCGGCTGGATCGTGAATAAAGATAAGTTGGTTGAAGTCGCAACTGCTTTGCGCGATGAATTCGGCTTTGATTTGCTTTCGTATGTGGTTGGTGTGGATTATTTTCCTAACACGATGGAAGTTGTTTATGAAGCGTTCAAGACAACCGGCGGGCCAGGCATTCGATTCAAAGTCCAGGTTCCGCGCGTTGACCCGATCGAGATTCCCAGCGTCACGTCCATTTGGCCGGGTGCAGATTTTCAAGAACGCGAGATTTGGGATCTCTACGGGATCAAATTTATAAATCATCCCGATCTTCGACGCATTTTG
>PLNY01000329.1 GCA_003141915.1 Anaerolineae bacterium
AAGATGTCGAAATCGCTCGGCAACATCGTCAGCATCAAGGAATTTTTATCGAAGCGTGATGCGGACGTGATGCGCATGTTGGTTTTGAACGGATCATATCGCGCGCCGTTGATCTTCAACGACGAGACGCTCGACGCGGCGGAAAAGAGTCTCGAACGCATCAAATCCGGACTTCGGCCTGCCGCGCCATCCGCAAAGGGACTCCCCGCCGGTAGTTCTTCCGAACTCACTACGCAATACGAAACGACTCGACAATCCTTTATATCAGCCATGGATGATGACTTCAACACACCGCTGGCATTGGCTGCGTTACATGAATTGGTCAAAGCCATCAACACTGCGCGTGATAACGGCGCAAGCGATGAACAACTCCAGCCCGCGCAAACGACATTGCGGGAACTCACCGGCGTGTTTGGTTTACGTTTACTGGATAAGAAAGGTTCCGGTGACGCGGATAAGTTTATTGATCTATTGGTTGAAGTGCGCAGTGAAGTGAGAAAGCAAAAGTTGTGGTCGCTCTCCGACCAAATCCGCGATCAATTGAAATCCCTCGGCGTGACAATTGAAGATGGCAAAGAGGGAACAAAGTGGAGATGGGGGTAAATCGGGATCTGAAAATTGGCAAATCAGCAGGGACACAGCGGCGCTGTGTCCCTGCTGATTGATATTGAAATCATTAAAAATCAATCCACATCTTGACGGAAATCATACGGCAGGGTAATCTTTAAAATTATGATGCTTCCTGAACTTTTCTATAATGCCAAAGCCACGCTTGGCGAATCTCCCGCGTGGGATGCCAAGACTCAAACTCTGTACTGGGTGGATGTGCTTGAGAAACGCGTCTATGCGGGATCGAAACTTTTTATTCAACTGGATGATTACGTCGGATGCCTCGCCCCGCGTAAAGACGGCGGACTAGTCATTGCCCAGCGTTTTGGATTCTGGAGTTTTGAGCCGGATACCAATAAATTGATCACGCTCGCGTCTCCAAAAGGCGAACCGTCAAACAATCGTTTCAACGACGGTAAATGCGATCCGCGCGGGCGCTTCGTTGCCGGGACGATGGATCACAATGAGCAGGAAGCCAGCGGTTCGTTGTATTCGCTTTCCGTGGATGGACGCGTCAAACGATTGTTAAAGGATATTCGCATTTCGAACGGCATTGCCTGGTCGCCCGATCACAAGACCCTGTATTTCATTGATACACCAACAAAAGATGTAAAGGCTTTTGATTACGATATCGAAACCGGCCAGATTGCCAATCCGCGCGTCATCATTCACTTTGCCGACACCTTCGGCTTTCCCGATGGCATGACTTCCGATATGAATGGCAATCTTTGGATCGCGATGTGGAACGGCGCGCGCATCACGCAGTGGAAACCCGACGGAACGTTGCTCGAACAATTTGCCGTTCCTGCCTTGCAGGTCACCTCCTGTGTTTTTGGCGGAGCCGATATGGATGAGCTGTTCATCACTTCGGCCCGCGTCGGCATGGATACGGCTTCGCTGGGAAAGTATCCGCAGTCGGGCGGCGTATTTCGCATGAAGACGAATGTCACCGGAATGCCAACGTTTGAATTCGGAAATTAATATGTATGGTGTCATTGCGAGGAGCCGCCTGAAGGGCAGGCAACGTGGCAATCTCCTCTATCAATCATATGAAGTTAGATGAGATTGCCACGTGACGCTCTAGCGTCACTCGCAATGACATATGATCAAAAAATCTCCCGCTTGGGGAGATTTTTTATGATCAGCTATTTCATAATTTTTTCCGACATACTGGGCGGCGAAGTTGAAATCCCTTTTTGCATCTGCTCATCTTGCACTGCGCGGATTCCATTCTGAATCTGGTTGAGCGTCTTTTCCACCTGGCTTTGTAAATTCATGAGCGTTTCAACAATATAATCATCCGCATCGCGGCGGGTGGCCTCGGCGTCAGCGCGCGCCTGGCTGAGGATTTGTTCTGCACGGCGCTGGGCTTCCAGCACGATGTTATCCTTCATTGCCATTTGTTCGGCTTTTTCGCGGGCGAGCGCGATGGTGCGATCCGCTTCTTCCTGGGCTTGAGCCAAAAAGCGATCCCGCTGACTCAGGATCTGCTGCGCCTTCTTTACTTCATCCGGTATCACAATCCGCATCTGGTCAATGATTTCCAACATGCGGTCTTCATCAATGACGACGTTATGCGTAAACGGAACGGCTTTGGCGTCGTTGAACAGTTCTTCCAGGCGGTCAATCAATTGCAGAATGTCCATAGATTCCTCCGCCTCGCTTGGCGGGATGTCCTATTATATATCAATCTCGCAGAGCGTTGGGAGGGGAATGTTGTTCGCCCAGGCTGATGATTTTGCGCTTCAGCGCGACTTCGACGTAAGGCGGCACCATGCTGGATACATCTCCGCCCAGCGAGGCGATTTCGCGCACGGTGCTGGAAGAAAGAAAGGTGTGTTGCTCTGCCGTAATCAACGCGACCGTTTCGATGTCCGCGGCGAGGCGTTGATTCGCCAACGCCATTCGGAATTCGAATTCAAAGTCCGAAAAGACGCGCAGTCCACGTACGATCACCTGCGCGCCCGCCTTGCGGCAAAAGTCCACGGTTAGTCCGCTGTAACCGGTCACTTTGATTTTTGGATTTTGCTTGAATGCCTCCTTCACCAAATCCATGCGTTCTTCGGGCAAAAACATCAACGACTTGAGCGGCTTGTCGTAGACTGCCATGATGACTTCATCGAAGAGGCGCGCCGCCCGTTCTGCGATATCGATGTGGCCGTAATGAATTGGATCGAACGTGCCGGGGAAAAGCGCTTTGACCATCCTTGATCTCCAGTCTTTTCTAAACACGAAGGACTCTAAGGTGAAGAGCGAAAAAACTTTGTGTACGTAGTGTCCTTTATATTTAATAATGAACATTTACAAGCGTGCCAACCGAGGCCCAATTATATAGCCATTCCGAATCCGGGATGCTCAGGTTGACACATCCATGACTCATCGGCGTGCCAAAGTTGTGATGCCAGTATGTTCCATGCAGACCATAGCCTTGATAGAAATACATCGTAAATGGCACATTCGGCAGGTAATAGCCAGGCCCGGCCATATCAGTGTAACGCAGTTTGACGTAGATGTGGTATTGGCCGGTCACCGTTGGATATTGCCATGTGCCTGTGGAAACGAGGAAGGAATTGACAACGGTATTTCCTTGATACGCATACGTCATTTGCTGGGTGAGATTCACATCGATCCAGCGTTCATTCGCGCTGACGGTGACCTGCGGCACGATTTCCGTTTCAGATGCCGCTACAGAAGTCGATGCGGGAGTCGGAAGAGGCACATTGGTTAAATCCTCGCCTGTCGGCGTATCAGGCACAATGGACATCGAGATCGAACCAGAATAAGCTGGCGTGGCAGTCGGCGCCGACTCCGTATTCTGCGGTGATGGCATTGCCGTGTTGGTAGGTAGTTGCATATTTTGCGTCGGTGCCAATGTGTTGGTGGGCAATTCTGTGTTCTGCGTCGGCATGGTCGTTTCGGTAGGCAGTGCCGCTGCCGTCTCGGTCGGCACAATCGTGGGTTGCAATAGCAGCTGCGGCGTCGGTGTTGCGAGAGATTCCGCAAGTGATGGAGGCGTATAAGTCGGCTTTGGAATCTCGGCTTGCGCCCACACTTGCGGATGCGCTTCTGCGGGCGCAGGATGGTTCATCAGGGAAGCCAGCACAGGTGATGAACCGGCAAACCAAACCGCCGCGCCGCAAATGACGCATCCAAGCACGATGAGCAGAATTGGAAATAGAAGATTGCGTTTCGATGCAGGTTTACTTCCGCTTCTTTCCAGACCTCCAGCGGACGCGGCCATCTCCGCAATTGATTCGGATTCCGGGGACGATGCTTGCAATCTCTGTGTGGCCCATTCCATACCCCTGTGCGCGCGTTCGCTGTTCGGATTGATCTTGAGCGCCGTCTTCATGTATTCGACGCTGGCGCGCGGGCTGGCTACCGCCGCGAGGATCAACCAAGGGTCCTCCATTTGAGGTTCGAGCGACGCGGCATGTTCCGCCCATTGACGTGCTTCCGTTCGATTGCCATTGCGAAGAGCCTCGCGTGCCTTTTCAACCGATAAACGAGCATCATTAAATCGAGTGTTCATGGCGTGAAAGTCGGTGTGGATGTCGGTTCGATATTTTCGTTATTGACAAAGCAAAGGATACCATTAACAACCCCTTGAGCTACCAAGTCAGTGTGCTGAAGCAGGAATTCTTGATCTAGATTCAGAAAGCCTGTTTCAATGATCGCGGCTACGGTGTTGGGGTCAATTTCAGCGTATGCATGATAACTGGTCATATCTACTGTGATGCTGTTGGCGTGGAAAGGTAAACCGGTGGCAGCGTGATAACGATCTATCATGCAGTCTAACAGACGGCTGGCCCGGTTGTAGTCACGCGTATCCATGGATGCTGCGACTTTGAAACCAGTCGCCTCCGGGTTGATATATTGGCAGGAGTCATTGTGAATGGAAACAAGGGCTACGGCCCGGTATCCGTTCAGACGCGTATCGAACTCGTTGAGCAAATCCACTTGATAACCGAGTTTGGACAGCCTTTGCACAACGAGGGTGGCAATCTTGAAATTGACGTCCGCCTCGGTCAGGGTGACGTTGCCGTTAGCGTCGGTACAAACCGCGCCCGAATCGTTGCCGCGATGACCGGAGACAATTCCAATCCGCAAAGCCGGTTCAACCGTGTTTACCGCGTTGTTCACTGGCTGGGGAGTCAGCAACAGAGCCAATTTGTCAGAAAGCGATATGGCAGAAAAACTGGTCGGCGACAGGGATGTAAACAGCGTTGCCAGCAGAATTGCGATACCCAGCGTAGGCACGATGGCGTTGAGAGATTTGCGTCGACGCGGCACGTTGCGATGAACGCGCCGCCGGGAAGATGTTTCCATTTTGGTTCCTGTGATGGTACTAGTTTGTCAAACAAAATACAAGGGCATTTTTGCCAATTTCCACCTTGACTTTGCTCTGCCGCGAAAGTATGATGAAAAAAAATGACAACACACATCGAACCCGAACAAATACGCCGTGCCATGCGCGCCTGGGCTTCCGGCATAACGATTGTCACCGCGGCGCATAAAAACGAACAGCATGGAATGACCGTCAGCTCTTTTGCTTCCATCTCGCTCGACCCACCCCTGCTCATGGTGGCGTTACAAAAAACGACGCGCACCTCCAGGCTGATTTCCCGCGCCCGGGCTTTTGGCGTGACCATACTATCTGCGGGCCAAAAGGAAATTTCCGAACGCTTTGCAGGCCGGAGCGATGACTCGAATGACCGCATGGAAGGCATCGAAACGGAAACGCTCATCACCGGCGCGCCACTCATCAAAGGCGGACTGGCCTATTTCGATTGCCGCCTCCGCCAAGCCATTGACGCGGGAACCAGCATCCTCTTTATCGGAGAAGTGACCGCGGTGAAACAATTTGAAGGCCAGCCGCTTGTTTATCACAACCGCCAATATGCGCGGATCGCTTGACGTTCTGGCTTTCTCTCGCTCAGGATAGATCAAAGAGAAAGCAGGAGGAAGTATGGAAGATAAATTGACTCCGGAAGAAACACAGACGTTGCTTCACATTGCGCGCCAGTCGCTTGAACTTGCCGTGCGCGGCGAGAAACTTCCGCCGCTGGATGAAGCGACATTGACTCCATGCTTGCGCGAAACCGGCGCGTCATTCGTGACCTTGACCGTGCGCGGCGATCTGCGCGGCTGTATCGGCGCCCTGGAACCCTATCAACCACTGGCGATGGACGTCCGTGAACACACCATTGCCGCGGCGCTGGAAGATCCNNTCCGCGCTTCCCGCCGGTCCAGCCCAAAGAGTTGAGTCAAATTGAAGTTGAAGTTTCCCGCCTCACGGTCCCACAGCGACTCGAATATAGGGATGCAGATGATCTGCTTGCGAAGTTGAATCCAAATGTGGATGGCGTCATCTTGCAAGATGGCTGGCGTCGAGCGACATTCCTGCCGCAGGTGTGGGAAAAAATTCCAGACAAAGCCGAGTTCCTGGATGAATTGTGTTATAAGATGGGCGTCGCGGCCAACACCTGGAAGCACAAACATTTGGATGTGTTGATCTATCAAGTCGAAGAATTCCACGAGTAATCCAATTGGTTTAAGAATTTGCAGCGAGAAGCAGTAAAATCAAGCCGAGGTAGCCTTTAGACGATGACCGAAGACGCCCCTCAAGATACCATGTTCCAGGATGCCGTCAGCGCGTTGCGCGAGGGCGATAAGGCCCGCGCCAAAGATATTCTGACGCGCCTTTTGAAAGCGGATCAAAACAACGCAATCTACTGGGTTTGGATGAGCGTGGCAGTGGAGACGAACAAGGAACGCATCTATTGTTTGCAGACCGCGCTCAAACTTGATCCCGAAAACGCATCCGCAAAACGCGGCCTCACTTTGCTCGGCGCCATTCCGCCGGACGAGAGCATTCAACCGTTCCCGCTCAATCGTCCGCGCGCTTGGGAAGAGAAACTTTTACTGGCGAATGAACAGCCTCAACCGAAAGGTTTCTCCAGCCCGGTGGCGCGGCTGGCGATCATCGTTGTGGTCGGAGTGGTGGTCGTCGGGCTGGTGGTCGGCGGTTTGATGCTGCCGCATCAGAATTCCAATCCGTTCTTCCGCGTATTCAGCACCAACACGCCCGGAGCTTCGCCGACTTTCACCCTCACCCCAACCTTTGTCAACGAAACCGAACAGGCTGTCACGCCCACGGCCGGGCCGAATTCACTGGCTTCGGCATTGGGCGTTTCGTATACAGCGACTCCGCTTTATGTCAACACACCGCGCGCACCGGAGTCGCTGGATCAATACAATGTCGCGCTAGCCGCTTATCAGAAGGGTGATTGGGCATCTTATATTTCGAACATGCAGCAGATCGAAGCGCTCGAACCAACCGCTCCCGATGTTCCATATTACATCGGCGAAGCCTACCGCTTCCAGGGCGATTATAAAGACGCATTGGACGCGTATACGATATCGCTTCGGATCAATCTGAATTTTGCTCCCGCGTATCTTGGAATGGCGCGCGTCAACCTGCTTCAGGATCCCAATACTGATGTAACAAAGTTGTTGGATACTGCGATTCAGGATGACCCCAATTACGGCGAGGCCTATCTCGAGCGCGCCAATTATTATCTATATCATAACCAGCCTGATTTGGCGCTCAGCGATCTCGACGAGGCCAACAAGCGGATGCCCAATTCGGCACTTGTCCAATTGGGTTACGCCCGCGCTTATTTGGCGCAGGGAAACGTTGATAAGGGACTCGCTTCCGCTCAACAAGCCAATCAAACTGACCTGACGCTTTTGCCGGATTATCTTGTCCTCGGCCAGGCGTATGTTGCAAATGCCCAGTATTCGGATGCGATCAAGTCGCTTGACACCTATATTACCTATGACACAACGGATGGAAGCGCTTATACCTGGCTGGGAAAGTCTTATGAAGAGACAGGCGATTATCAGGATGCCGTTACTGCATCCACCAAAGCCCTTTCACTCGATCCCACACAACGGCAGGCGTACCTTTATCGAGGACTTTCGTACATCGAATTGAATAATGCGGATAAGGCGGATAACGATATCCGAAAGGCAATCGAATTCTTTCCCAAATCGTTCGACGCGAATCTCGGGTTGATACGCGTTTCTTATATGGAGGGACATTATGGCGATGCCTTCCTGCACATCGGCTCGACCGGCGCGCTGGCTCAAACGGATCAACAAAAGGCGCTTGTGCTGTATTGGACTGGATTGATTCAAGAGATGCGTGGCGATGAGAAGGATGCAATTACAGCCTGGAACGATTTGCTCGCCATGCCTGCCGATGCGATGACCTCAAAAATGCGCGACGATGCGACTCAGCATCTGGCCGCGCTGACAACCACGCCAACGCCTGGAACCGAAACGGTCACTCCCACCGAATCCGGCGCAACCGATACTCCAGCTTCGATGCTGACATTGACGCCCGCTCTGACTCAAACTCCCGTGCCAACGAACACGCCGTAAGAAAAAGCAAAAGAGACAGCCACCTTCAAAAAGGTGGCTGTCTCTTTTATCTTCCATACTTCTTCCGATCTTCCTCACACGGACATAATGCGCGCAGATAATGCCAGTTGTAAATTCCATAATCGTGGCCGTCTTCCCAGACAATGGTCAACGCATATGATCCAACAGCTTTAACGTTGTTGATTCTTGTCATCGGCGAATCATCCAATTGAATGTTGAATACATCCGCATCCGGCTCGGACTTCATGTTCTCGTGTCCGCCGCGGCACGAGGCGCAGGGACAAGCCGCGCGCAATAAGCCAAATGGATAAACGCTGACATGCCCATCGTCCCAGTTGATGGTGAACTCGCGCGTCTTTTTATTGGCGGTGATGTTCATTGGTTTTTNNATTGCTCATTTTGATATCCTAGAGTTATGGCGAAGGTGTCGGTGGTGGCACCACTGCCAGGTAATTCGCGGCGGCCCAACCCGCGCGCGTGCTGTCATAAGGCGCGACCACATACCACCAGGTATATCCATCGGCTTGTTTGGGTCCGTCTTTCACCATGAATGTTTCTGATTCATCGCCGCGAAAGACCGTATCACTGTTGAGTCCCGGCGCGGAACGGATACGCAAACCGTCTGTGCCAGTGCCGCTGATCTGGACATACGTGTTGAGCGCGATTTGACTCGGCTGCGCCGTCAGCGACGCGGCCAGGCTTGCATTAATGGTCGGCGTGGGAACTTGAACGGTGGCGGTAGGCAGCGGAATAACGGTCAAGTCCGCGGCGACAAAGCCCGCCGTCGAAGATGGATGCGGATGCGCCCATTGAATTCCAATCCAAGTGGCGATCAAAAGAAATCCCGCACAAGCAAAGGATCCGAGGATTGTCCAAATGTTAAAAAGATTTTTTTGGTTCATGGCAAAAGAAAAAATCCCAATCCAAGAATTAAGTAAACTGCCAATAAGCCCGCGCCTTCGAGCCAGGTTGATTCGCCGTCGGAGGAAACGAGCGCGGAGACAACCACCGCCGTAAGAACTGCCAACAACTCGAAGCGATTGAAGATGAGTTGCAACGGATGACCCAGCAAAAGACTAATGAATACCAATAGTGGCGCGACGAACAAAGCAATTTGCAGGCTTGACGAAGTGGCGACCTCAACGCTCAATTCCATTTTGTTCTTCAGTGCCAACTGCACCGATACAAGATGCTCGGCCACGTTGCCGATGATCGGCACGAGAACAATGCCGAGGAAAAATTCCGAAACGCCGGAACTCGCAATCACGGCCTGGGTTGCGCCGACAAGCGTTTCGCTCAACCAAAGCACACCGATAGTAGCTAGCACTAAAATGATTAGCGCTTGGCTCAATGTCCAGCCAGGTAAATCATCTTTTGATAATTGTTGTGACAACGGACTTTCTTTAACATTCGATGTTTCAATCAAGCCAAGAGCGTATAACACCATCATAATGATTGCCACGCCCACGCTCAACGCTTCGACTTTGGGATTGCTCTCTGCTCCGATGGCTTGACTCCACGCCGACGGAATCACCAACGCAACGACCGCCAGCACAAGCAATATCGCATTGCGGCTGGCGCTGCGTTTGTCGAATATCTGCGTGCCATGACGAAGTCCACCGGTTAACATGGAAAATCCCAAAACCAATAAAAGATTTCCGATGATGGAACCTGCAATTGAGGCTTTGACCAATTCGATCAATCCCGCTTTGACCGCCGCGATGGTGATGATCAATTCTGCCGCGTTGCCAAACGTTGCATTCAACAGCGCGCCAAGGCGCGGATTCGTGTAAGAAGCGATATCCTCTGTGGCTTCACCGATATATGCCGCCAGCGGAATGATTCCCAGCGCAGCGCAGATAAAGATCACGACTGGCGGCCAATGGAAAATCTGCGCGGCGAGAGTCGCTGGAAGAGCCGCGAGCATAAAACTCCACGGATTCCGCATAATGAATTCGATGATGCGTTTCATTCTCGTTGTTCCTTTAACAATTTTAACGCTTTTGACGGAACAATGACTCTCAATGCTTGCTTTTGAATCTTTATCTCTGCTTTGGTTCCTCCGAGCAAAGGCTCGCCATCCATGTGCATCGAAAAGGGAATCTCCGATTCCACGCGGACGGAATGAAAAGGCAAACGCTGCGCCTGATCGCTTGTTAAGAGGCGGCCCGCAAACAGGTCAACAAAATGGCGAAAGGCAACGGCGATATTGTCGCCGCTGAACAACCACATGTCCATTTCGCCATCATCGATATAGGCATTTGGCGAAAGCACGGCGATGCCTCCAAAATATCGTCGGACATTGGTCGCGACCGCTAAAAGATAATGCCCATCCACTTGTTGATCGTCCGCCCACACTCGCAAGTCCATGCCATGCCAGATCGCCGCATTCCAAACTGTCGCCGCGAAATATTGCGGCACCGAAACATATTTGGCGAAGCGCGGACGCGGCTCCAATTGATGAATGATGATGGCGTCGAGGCCGATGCCCGCCCATAATAAAAACACCTGCTCGTTGCAGCTTCCAACATCAACGCGATAGGTTTCTGCATTGGCAAGCAGGTGCGCATTCTGTTGCAGTGCCCGGTTATGAAGCCAGTCGAAAACCGGGATGCCCACTTCGGCGGCCCAAACATTCATCGTGCCCGCCGGCAAAACGGCCAGTGCAGTTTCTGAATTCATCAACCCGCTGGCGACTTGACCCACCGTTCCATCTCCGCCGATTGCGAACACCGCGTCATATTTCTCGATTGCAGCCTGGTGCGCCACTTGTGTAGCGTGACGTCCGCTCAAGGTTTCTGCAACTTCGATCTGCCATCCCGATGAATTAAGCGGGCGGATAATGCCGCGCACGAACGGACGAACCGGCACGCGTCCCGCGGCGGGATTGTAAAGAAGCAAGCCTTTGCGCATGAAGTGATTATAACCTTACCGCCCCACCCATCACTCACCTGCATTGCACCCAACGCAGTGCGGTGCAAGTGCCGTGACACCTTCCCCAAATTTTGCAAATTTGGGGAAGGTTGGGGAGGGGTATAATTTCCTCAATGCCCGAAAATGGTGAAAGCCATCTGCTTCTCAATCGCTATCAGCTGCTGGAACAAATTGGTTCCGGCGGCACGGCTGAGATTTATCGCGGCCGTGATTTGATGCTGGACCGTCATGTCGCGATCAAAATTCTGCGTGAGGATTATTCCAAGAATCCTGAATTCGAAAGTCAATTTCGCAACGAAGCGCGGGCGGCTGGCAACCTCTCGCATCCCAACATCGTAACGGTGTACGATTTTGGAAATGATAACGGCCAGCTCTTCATCGTCATGGAGTTGGTCCCCGGCACGAATTTAAAATCTATGCTTCGTCAGCGCGGCCGATTCACGGTCGACGAGTGCATTCCGTTGATGGTCCAGGCTTGCGCCGGTATCGGTTTCGCCCATCGCGCCGGACTCGTCCATTGCGATGTCAAACCGCACAACATGCTGGTCACGCCGGATAACCGTCTCAAGGTAACCGACTTTGGAATTGCGCGCGCCATGGCAGGCATCAGCCTGGGTGAACATACGAACGTGATCTGGGGCTCGCCGCAATATTTCTCGCCCGAACAGGCGGCGGGCGAATCGCCCACCCCCGCCTCCGATGTGTATTCGCTGGGAGTTGTACTTTACGAAATGCTGACGGGCACGCTTCCGTTTACGGCGTCCACTGTCGAAGAGCTGTCCCACTTGCACATGGAAGCCAAACCGATTCCGCCCAGTGAATATATCCCCGATTTGCCGGAAGCGCTCGAAGAAATCATTTTGAAAGTTTTATCGAAGGAACCGTCCGCGCGGTATCGTACCGCGGACCAGCTTGGGCGCGTGCTGATGAAATTCGGAACGCAACATGATGAAGCGATTTCGATTCCCATCTCGACGCCGCTGCCCGAGATCGCGTCCGCGCCTATTTTGGCAGAAGAACGTACGCATCCATCCGCCGCTCTCGAGGCGGACTCATCACCCTGGGACATTGACGTGGACTGGGCTACCGTCGGTTTAAGCTTGCTGGCGTTGATCGCCGTCGGCGGATTGATCCCGTTTTGGATGTGGGTCTACTTTAGCTATCACTCGCCGATCAAATGACCAATAAATATATCGTTGCTGCGTCTATTCTCTCGGCGGATTTTCTTCGATTGAAAGAATCCATCGCCGAATGCGAAGCCGCGGGCGCGGATTGGATTCATGTGGATGTGATGGACGGAAATTTCGTCCCCAATATCACCATGGGACCATTCCTGGTTGCGACGTTCAAGCGCGCCACTCAATTGCCGCTGGATGTTCATCTCATGATCGAAAAACCCGAACGATATCTAGAAGCTTTTGCCAAAGCAGGCGCGTCTCATCTAACTGTTCATGTTGAAACCTGCCCACAATTGCCGGAGACATTGAAGCAAATCAGGTCGCTGGGTTGTTTGGCAGGCGTGACGTTGAACCCGGCCACGCCGGTTTCAACCATTGAACCTGTTTTACATTTGGCAGATCTCGTGCTTGTGTTGAGCGTCAACCCGGGATTTTCAGGACAGACCTTTATGCCGGAAACCGTTTCAAAGGTCGCGCAGATTCGCAAAAAGCTGGACGAGATTCATTCATCCGCTTATCTGGAAGTGGACGGCGGCATCTCGACAGAAACGTTACCCAAAATGAAAGATGCAGGAGCAAATGCTTTTGTCTCGGCGACCGCGATATTCAAGTATCCAAAAGGGATCGAAGCGGGGATCAACGCATTGCGGATGTCATTGCGAGGAACGCAGTGACATCCGCAATGCGTGCCTTTGGCAAGCAATCTCCTTATTATCGTGCAAATAATAGTTGCAGGTTACTTGAGATTGCTTACTCTTCGAGTACGATGTCGCTCCGCTCGCATTGACATTGTTAAAACAAAAATCACGGCTCGAAATCCGCCGTGACCTTTGTATTGGAAATATAAACTTTACGCCGCTGATTTACCGAGCGCTTTGATGCATTTGGCGCACAGCACCTTTTTCACCTTATGGCCGTTCTGCAGGAGCGTTACTTTTTGCAGGTTGGGTTTAAAATCCCGATTGGTGGCCCGCATGGAGAACGAGCGATTATGCCCAAAGGTGGTTGTCTTGCCGCAGTTTGCACATTTAGCCATCGTACACGATCCTTTCTTGCAATGATTCCGAATGCTCACCCTGTTTTTTGGCAGGAAGAATGCCTGCACCTTCGGGCAGAAAGAACATCTGCACCTTCGGCAGGCACGGCATTGTACCATAAAAATATGAGCAATATCAACGGAATTTTGCTTGCAGAAGTGCAATTCGATAATTCGTTTTGAGTGTTATTAGAAGCAGTAAAATGGAGCAAGAGGAACCTATGGGCGAAGAAACTACATCTTTGGGCGGGATTCATATCTCTCCCAACGCCGTTGCGGCGATTGTTTATCATGCCACGCTTCGATCCTACGGCGTGGTTGGACTCGCGCCGAAAAATCTGGTGGAAGGCCTGTCCCAAACCATCACCCATGAGCCGGCGCGCGGCGTATCGGTGCGATATGACGGCGAGAATATAGATATTGATATCTATATCGTTGTTGAATATGGAACGCGCATTACTTCTGTAGCGGATAGTGTTGCCGAGACAGTTAAGTTCCAAGTTGAAAAGGCATTGGGAATGTTTGTTCACGAGATCAATGTTCATATAGCCGGATTGCGCGTGAGCGAAAACGATTAGGAAAATAAATCTTAATGGGTATTGATACTGTTCGTGTCGAGAAACTGCGCGGCAGGCCATCGGATGGTCAGGCAGTTAAATGGCTCGTGGAAGCCGGATTGTTATGGCTCAAGACCAACCAGCAAATCGTCAACTCGTTGAATGTATTTCCCGTGCCGGACGGCGATACCGGCACAAACATGATGCTCACCATGACTTCAGCGTGGAATGAGGTCAGGGATTCGGGCGAAAAGCACGCCGGTAAAATGATTGCCATGGTCGCCAAAGGCGCGTTGATGGGAGCGCGGGGCAATTCGGGTGTCATTCTTTCCCAGTTGTGGCGCGGCTTTGCGCATGCCACTCAGGACTCAGCGATCATTGATGCGGAGGCGCTTGTGCACGGACTCAAGGAAGCGCGCGATACCGCTTACAAAGGTGTGGTCAAACCGGTCGAAGGAACCATTCTCACGGTTGCGAAAGATACGGCATCCGCGGCAGAGGCCGCGTTGGCCGAAACGCGCGATCCGATTGAAATCCTGGCGCGCTGCGTTTCCGCCGCGGACGCGTCCGTTAATCAGACTCCGGAGCTGCTTCCGATTCTCAAGCAGGCGGGCGTGGTCGACTCAGGCGGCAAAGGGCTGTTCTTTATCCTCGAAGGAATGCTTCGCTATATTTATGGCGAGCCGCTCGATACGCCGCTAGCGGCCGTTCAGCCATTATCCTCTTTGAATTTTGAGAACGTGATGAATGAAGTGGAAGATGGACAGGATTATGAAGTCGTCGTGGATTTTTTTCCGGGCCAGAAATTTGAACTGCAAAAATTTTATGGCAGGCTCGAGGAGATGGGCACATCCATCCAGGTGGGCGAAGGCGATGGAATGTACCGTATGCACATTCATGTCCCGCTCAATAAGCGCTATGAGCCAATTGATTACATCATGAGCATCGGCACCATCACCAAAATCGCCATGGAGAATCTCACCGCACAGATGGAGGAGATTGATGCCAAAACAAAGGATTCAAAACTTGAACTGGCGAAAGTAGAGTCGAATCAAATCGCGGTGGTGGTGGTTTCGCCCGGACCCGGATTGAGCCGAATCTTTGCGAGTTTGGGTGTGGCCGCCATCGTCAGCGGCGGGCAGACCATGAATCCATCTACGCAGGAAATTCTGGCGGCGTTTGAAAATCTACCGACGGATAAAATCATCGTCCTTCCAAACAATAAGAATATTATCTTGGCCGCCAACCAGGCCAAAGAAGTGACAGTGAAAAAAGTGGATGTGGTGCCGAGCAAAACCGTGCCGCAGGGATTGGCGGCGATGCTCGCTCATAACCCGGACGGTGAACTGGCTTCTGTTTCCGAAAAGATGACCAAAGCTTTGAGCGAAGTCACGACTGGCGAGATCACGATGGCAACTCGTTCGGTGGAAATAGACGGCGTGAATGTTAAAGAAGGTGAAGTCATTACGTTATTGGACGGCAAATTGGTGGCGTCATCGAAATCCATCGAAGAGGGTGTGACAGGTTTTCTTAAGAAAGCCAGAGCCGAGGAACATGAACTTATCACACTTTATTATGGGGAAGGAATTAGTCAAAGCGAAGCCAATCGGATTGTGGATGTGGTGCGCGAGGCGTATCCGAGTCAGGAAATCGAATTGCAGGATGGCGGGCAACCGCATTATCAATTTATTATTTCGGTTGAGTGACGTCATTGCGAGGAGCGTAGCGACGTGGCAATCTCCTGTTTGATGGTTGGTCGAGATTGCCACGCGCCCTTTGGGCGCTCGCAATGACATGATAGCTATATGAACCTCGGCATCGTCACCGATTCAACTTGTGATCTTCCCCAAGCTCTTGTCGAACAACACGAGCTTGAAGTTGTCCCAGCCATCTTGATTATCGAGGGAAAAGAACACGCTGATGGAATCGGTATTTCTCGCAAAGAGTTCTATCAACAATTGCCTGATTTCAAAACGCATCCGACAACCGCCGCGCCTTCGATTGGTGAATTCGCGACGCGCTATCAAAAATTATTGGAAAGCGGTTGTGATCATGTGATTTCGATTCACGCCGCCGGTACGCTGACTTCGATGGTCAATATCGCGCAGCAAGCCGCGAAGGAATTTCCAAATCGTGTAACGGTAATTGATAGTTTGTCGCTTTCACTTGGACTTGGCTTTCAAGTATTGGCAGTCGCGGGATCCGCCGAGGATGGACTCGAAGCGGCGCTGAATGCAATCGAATCGACTCGAAAACGTCTTCACCTCTTTGCCGCATTGGACACCATCGAATATGTTCGCCGCAGCGGACGCGTGCCAAACACGATCGCGTTGTTGGGAAGTCTGTTGAGCATCAAGCCGATTGTTGAATTAGCCAATGGCGAAGTCAAAGCCATCCGCGCCGTGCGGACAACCAAACAAGCGAATGCGCGTATGCTGTCTTTCATGCGGACAAGTGGAAGCCTTGAACGTCTTGCCATTTTGCATACTGGCGCGGAAGCGCGTGCCCGCGAATTTCTAAATCAGATCATGAATGAGATGAGTCAATCCTTGCCGCGCGATATTTTGATGGTCAATGTGACGACCGTTATTGGCACACACGTCGGGCCGAATGGTTTGGGCTTCGCGGCGGTGAAATCAAAATAGAACGCGGATTGCGCGGACAAAATGGATTAGCACGGAAAGCAAAAAGACAATCCTTGTAAATCCGCGCAATCTGTGTAATCCGTGTCCCATTTTCTTTCACATGATAAAATACTCCCATGCAATCATCCTTGGAGAAACTCCGTAAATTCTTCCGCCTCGAACACGAGAACGGATACAGCAACACGGCCATTATCGGCGGGCTGGCAAAGATGCTCGACTTTTGGGCAGCCGAAGCACGCACCGATGGCATCAACGAAGAAGTGATTCAAGCCGTCGAGCAGAGACTCCGCTCGTATGACGGGCTCAGCCCGCAGTCCCGCGCCGACGCGTTGAAAGGGCTGTGGAAACGAATCGGCGATACATATCCCGAAACTCAGCAGAGATCAGGACAACGACCACAGCAATCGCAAGCTAAACCGCGTCCCGCGCAGCAACCATCCCAAACAACGGGAGAACAACCCAAACCGCGCGGTGAGCCTCAAGCAGCTGAATCGCGTTCGCAACAACCCAAGCCGCGTCCTGTTGCGCCGCCGCGCGCCGAATCAACTCCCGGTGCAAAACATAGTCAAACGCCCGCCGCACTCAACGCGCCCTTGACCGTGCTTCAAGGCGTTGGCCCGCGTCACGCGCAAACGCTCGCCGAACTTGGAATGCAAACGCTCGGCGACATGCTATATTATTTTCCGCGCCGCTACGAAGATTATTCGCAACTCAAGCCGATCAAAAGTTTGTGGTATGGCGAGCAGATCACGGTGATCGGCACGATTCAATCGGTGCATACGCGTCCGATTCGCGGCGGATCATCCACCATCATCGAAGCCATTCTCAGCGACGGAACGGGCGCGCTGCGTCTTTCGTGGTTCAACCAACCGTGGATGGCGAATCGACTCAAAGAAGAAATGCAGATTTCTGTTTCCGGGAAAGTCGAGCAATATCTGGGTCGCCTCGTGATGAACCAGCCCGATTGGGAACCGATCGACATCGAACATCTGCATACCAATCGCATCGTTCCCATTTATCCGCTCACGGCGAAGATCACGCAGAAATGGCTGCGCAATCTGATGAATCAAGTCGTCACTTACTGGGCGCCGGCAGTGGTCGACTCGCTGCCTGAGTCCACGCGCAAAGATGCGCGGCTGATGCCGTTGGGTCAGGCATTACTGAACGCACATTTTCCCGATACACAAGATTCGTTGAAGACTGCGCGCGAACGACTGGCCTTTGATGAAATTTTCTTTTTGCAGATGGGTGTGCTTCGACAAAAACGCGATTGGAAACAAGTGGAAGCGCGCCGCTTCTCCATCTCGGACGAGTGGCTGGACGCGCGTTTAAAGAATCTTTCTTTCACGCTGACAAATGCCCAGGGACGCGCCATCACCGATATCCGCGCCGATTTGGATTCCGGCAAGCCGATGAATCGACTCTTGCAAGGCGATGTCGGTTCGGGCAAGACAGTGGTCGCTGCCTTAGCCGCCGCGATGATTACAACCAATAATTCCCAAGCCGCCATCATGGCTCCGACCGGCATCCTCGCTGAACAGCATTATCGCAGTTTCGTCAATTTATTAGCCAGTGAAAATGGAATCATGCAACCGGATGAGATTCGCTTATTAGTCGGCGACACGCCTGAGTCGGAGAAGGAAGCGATCCGCAATGGACTCGCAGATGGCTCGATCAAAATCGTCATCGGCACACACGCAGTTATCGAAGCGCCGGTTCAATTCAAAGATTTGCAATTTGCGGTCATTGATGAACAACATCGCTTCGGCGTGGAGCAACGTGCGGAACTTCGCTCCAAGGGGACCAATCCGCATTTGCTGGTGATGAGCGCCACGCCGATTCCGCGTTCGCTGGCATTGACCGTTTACGGCGATCTTGATCTTTCGGTGATGGATGAGATGCCTGTGGGTCGGCAACCCATCAACACCCATGTGCTTCGTCCGCAGGAACGCGAGCGCGCATACACTTTGATTCGCGGGCAAATCAAGGAGGGACGCCAGACCTTTATCATTTATCCGCTGATCGAAGAGAGCGAAAAGATGGAAGACTTGCGTGCCGCGGTGGATGATTACGAAGTCTTGTCAAAAGAAATCTTTCCTGATCTCAAGCTTGGGCTTTTACATGGTCGCATGAAGCCGAACGAAAAAGATGAGACGATGTTGAAGTTCCGCGACAAGCAATATGATATTCTGGTTTCAACTACGGTGGTCGAAGTCGGCGTGGATGTGCCAAACGCCACCGTGATGTTGATCGAAGGCGCGGATAGATTCGGGTTGGCACAATTGCATCAACTGCGCGGCCGCGTCGGGCGCGGCTCCGAGCAATCGTATTGCTTGTTGATTCCCACTCATGAAGACGCGACCGAGAACGA